>NZ_CAMQYW010000008.1 GCF_947039425.1 uncultured Cetobacterium sp.
AACTCCTTCTGAAGCTATTACATTATGTCTTGTTCCAGACTTAATTATTCCAATTGTTAAAAGTGCTGGTTCTAATGGATCTATCTCCCTACTTACAATGCTTTGTAAATTCATAACCATAGCAGAAGTCACAACAACAGTATCCACACACTCTTGAGGTTTTGCCCCGTGTCCTCCACTTCCCAAAACTTTTATTATAAATATATCCCCAGAAGCACACCTAGCTCCTGAATCACAACATATTGTTCCTACTGGCATCTCTGATGAAACATGAAGTCCAAAAATACTATCCACCCCTTCTAAAGCACCATCTTTTATCATTTTCAAAGCTCCTCTCACAAGCTCTTCTCCAGGTTGAAAAAATAACCTTACCTCTCCTTTTATCTCACTTTTCATCTCATTTAATACCTTTGCTGCTCCTAATAACATAGCTCCATGTGCATCATGTCCACATGCATGCATCATTCCTGGAACTTTCGAAGCATAATCTTTATCACTATTTTCCTGTACTGATAGAGCATCAATATCTCCTCGTAGTGCTATAGTTTTTCCTTCCCTCTCTCCTTTTATAACTCCTATTACTCCTGTTTCTCCAACTATTTCACACTGAACTCCTATTTTCTCAAGTTCCTCTTTTATTCTTTTAGAAGTTCTGTACTCTTTTAAACTTTCCTCTGGATTCATATGAAACTCTCTTCTCATATCTCTTACATAGTTTTTATACTTCTTCGATAACTCTTTTACTCTCATAAACTCTCCTCCTCAAATGATAATTTATAAAAATTAGGTATATTTATAGGTGTTTGTACAAATCCTTTTACTTCTTTTCTAACTCCAGCATTGGATAGTGCAAAATATATTGGAAGTACTGGGACCTCTTCATTTACAATATTTTGAATCTCTTTATATATCTCCCTCCTTTCATTTAATCTAATCTCCTTTCTTCCTTTAGCTAAAAGGTTATCAACTTTTGAATTTTCATAAAAAGATCTATTCCCTTCACTTCCTTTTTTAGAACTATGTATTAGTTGAGTTAAACTGTGATCAGCATCTCCAGTATAACTAGACCATCCAAGCATATACATATCTGTTTTCCCCTGTCCTGTATAATCTAAAAAAGTTGCCCACTCTAAAATTTCCACCTTTACTTCTATTCCTATCTCTCCAAGTTGAGCTTGAATTATTTCACACATCTGTCTTCTTAGTTCATTGTTATTTGTTGTTAAAGTTAACTTTATTTTTTCATATCCAGACTCTTCTATAAGTTTTTTAGCTTTTTCTTTATTATATTCATATATCTTAGCTGACTTTGAATAACCAAATACTCCTGGAGTTAAAAAGCTATTGGCTTTTTCAACACTTCCCATTAAGAAAAATTCAATTATAGCATCTCTATCAATTCCCATGGCTATTGCTTTCCTTATGTTTACATTTGAAAGTGGACCTTTCTTAGTATTCATTCCCATATACAACCCATTTAAAGAGCTCACCTCTTCCAAACTAACTTGAGAAACATCTCCTAAAACATTTCTTCCTATCCCTTCTATCTCTGTCCCTATATGAATCTCTCCTGTTTCTAATCCTATTACCCTACTATTCTCTTCTGGTATCCCTCTAATCTCAATAGTATCTATTAATACTGGTCCTTTAAAATAGTTTTCATTTTTAGTGATAACTACCTTACTTCCAACCTTCCATTCGCTAAATTTAAAAGGTCCAGTTCCATTTGGATTTATATGATAATCTTTTGCATTTTCAGTATATTCCTCACTTATTATAGAAGCTGATACATGAGTTAAATGGTATAAAAGTGAAGCTGAAGGCTCATCTGTTTTTATAACAACTGTATATAAATCTGGAGTTTCAACTTTAGAAATAGCCCTAAAAAGATCACTTGTCTTTGGATTTTTCTTAGCTCTATCTATTGTATATTTTACATCTTTAGATGTTAACTTCTGCCCCTTATGAAATTTAATACCTTTTTTCAAATGAAATATTAGTGTATTTTCATCTTTTTGCTCCCATTTTTCAGCTAATCCACCTACTATATTTAATTTCTCATCCCTTTCTATAAGTCTATCAAAAATATTAAAAATTACCCTTGTAGAATAAAGATCTCCTGAATCTTGTGGATATAAAGTAGTCGCTTCACTACTTTGAGCATAAACTAATTTTTTAGGTACCTCCTTTGAAAAACACAGTAAATTAATCATAAATATTAAAGCTAACATTCTCTTAAACATAAAATCCCTCCCATATTTTTATATATAAAAAAAGAGCCCACAGATATATTATATCTGTGAGCTCTTTATATTAATGATAGTTAATATAAAATCATTCTCTTACAGACACAACCCTAGTATTTTGAAATTCAAAATGGGATTGCGTCTTTTTTATCAAAAAGAATCAATCCTCAAAATACCAGCTTTGCCATGTAAATTTGATCTTAAACATATTTAACCATCCTTAGAATTTATTTTAATTTGCTAAAGAATATCATAGTAAAACTTCTTTGTCAAACTTTTAATATTAATTTTTTCTATAAGTTATTGCTTCTAACAGATGATGTCTCTCTATACTTCCACTTTCGTTTAAATCTGCTATAGTTCTTGCCACTTTTAAAATTTTATAATAAGTTCTCATGGACATATTTAATGAATTTATTGCCTCTCTCATTATCTTTTCACTAGAGATATCTAATTTACAATACTTTTCTATCTCATCACTTGTCATATCTCTATTTAACCTTTCACTTTCATACCTTTTATTTTGAATCTCTCTTGCTCTAAGGACTCTCTCTTTTATTTTTTCTGATGAGTCTCCTCTCTCTTCACTTATCATTTCACTCTCTTTTAATCTATATACTTCAACATACAAATCTATTCTATCTATAATGGGACCTGATAATTTTTTAGAGTATCTTCTAATATCATATGAGCTACAAACACACAGCTCCTCATCAAAAGCATTACCACAAGGACAAGGGTTACAGGCTCCAATAAAAATAATATTTGCTGGAAACTCCATTTTTCCATAATTTCTAGAAATAGAAACTCTTTTTTCTTCAAGAGGTTCTCTTAAGCTCTCTATTACCCCTTTTTCAAATTCTGTAAACTCATCAAGGAAAAGTACACCATTATTAGCAAGACTTACCTCTCCAGCTCTTGGAACTCTTCCTCCACCTATTATAGAAGTTACTGTTGATGTGTGATGTGGATCTCTAAAAGGTCTACTATTTATTATATAATCTCCATCTTTTAACTCTCCAGATATACTATATATCTTTGTTGATTCAATTATCTCTTTTTCTGACATTGGAGGTAAAATAGTTACTAATCTTTTTGCAAGCATTGACTTCCCACTTCCAGGAGAACCAACCATTAAAATATTATGTCCACCTGCCCCACATATTTCAAGAGCTCTCTTTGTCATACTTTGTCCTTTTACATCTTTCATATCAACATTAAAAATTTTTAAACTCTCTTTAATTTCTATAGGAGCCTCTATTTTTTCACTGTTTTCTATAAACTTAATAACATCTCTTAAATTTTTCACAGGAACTATATCTATCCCATGTATTAGAGAAGCTTCTTTATAATTTTCAAATGGAATAATAACACCTTTAAGTCCCTTTTCTTTTCCAAGTAACACTCCACTAATGACTCCTTTTACTCCTCGCACCTCTCCAGTTAAAGAAAGTTCTCCCATAAATAGATATTTATCTAAAATATTTCTTCTATCTTTTAAGAACCTCATTCCTAACATTATCCCTAAACACATAGGTAAATCAAAATGAGATCCTGATTTTCTTATACTTGCAGGAGTTAAATTAATTATAATTCTTTTAGGTTCAAGTAAAAATCCCATGTTTTTTATAGCTGATCTTATTCTATCTTTACTTTCACATATTGTTGTATCTCCAAGACCTACAATATTAAAGAGAGGAAATCCATTTATTACATCTACTTCAACTTCAACTAAAAAAGGTTCAATTCCTAAAAAACTAGAACTAAGTATTTTTACAAACATAAAAACCTCCTCAAATAAAATAAGGAGAGCAAATTATTTTGCTCTCCTTAAAATTGAAACTACATATTCTTTTCTACAACTATTTTAGCTAAAACACCATTAATAAACTCATGAGATTTTTCATCTCCGTATTTCTTAGCTAACTCAACAACTTCATTTACAAGAATTTCAGCTGGTACATCTTCAAACAAAATCTCATATGTTGCGATTTTTAAAAGTGCTTTCTCAACATTTCCAACTCTATCTAAAGTCCAACCTGTTATATTGTTTTTTAATGTTTCAGTTACTAGCTCATCATTTAAAGCCATTCCCTTTGCATACTTTACAATAAACTCTTTCTCGTTTGTATTTAACACTGTGTCATCTCTTAAAAGATAACTTTCTAAAGTTTCATCTAATTTTACATTAGTTAACTCCGATTCAAATACTATTTTAAATAACTCTTCTCTTGCTACTCTTCTACTCATTTTATTTCCTTTCTAATCTCTTAATCTATTTAATATTTGTTTTTTCAACTTACTTTGGAACTCTTTATCTCCCAATTTATACCCTATAAAAGCTAGTGCTAATATAAAAATTGTTTTTAAAACCCCATATTCTACAAGTAATATTCCCGAAATAAGCCCAATAACTCCATAGAGATATTTTCTAAAGTTAAGAATAAAATTTTCTATAATTTTTTCCAACATTTTCTACCTCCTATACCACTGGGTCTTTCTTCATTGATAATTTAGATATTCTTACTTCTATAACATCAACCTTTAAATCCAATTTCTCATCTAAAGTATTTTTAATATAGCTCTGTATATCTGTAGTCTTAGCTGCTATGCTAGAGTTTGATAAAATCTCTAAATTTATAATAATGTAAAACTTTCTGCCTTTTTTACCACAATCAATTTTTAAACTTCTAATATCTCTATCCTTTGATAGTAGTTCTTTTACTAAACTCTTCACTGTTTCTGTTGAAATATGAACAGTTCCATTTTCATTTTTTATAACATAATCTTCCTCTTTACTAAACTTAGAAAATAGTTTCAGTAAAGATATTATAAAGTATATTAAACATATATTCAATACCACAATTTTAAAAAGTAATGATGTTGTGTCAATATTTGAAAAATATGATGGCATCACCATGTATGCAAAACCAACAATAGACATTGCAAAGATCCCAACCCATGCAAAAAAGAATATTATTTTTTTAATCATAAAACTCACCCCTATAAAGAAAGATTAGAGGCGCAAAACGCCTCCTGTTCTTTTATAAAATCTCTATATCTTCCTGTTTATCATCAAGGTCTGATTCAGATAAAATCTTAACATCTTGAACAAAAACATTTACCTCTACAACTTTTAACCCAGTCATATTATTTATAGCAGTAAGTACATCTCTTTGAACATTTTGAGCAACTTCAGATATTTGATATCCATATTCCACTATAATATATATTTCTACGCTACACTCTTTTTCTCCAACTTCAACTTTAACTCCATTAGTAAGTCTCTTTTTACCAAGCATTTTACTAACTTCATCAGCAACTCCTCCTGCAAGTTTATAAACTCCAGAAACATCCTGTGCTGCTTTAGCTGATATTGTTTTCACTACATCATCTGCTATTTTTATATTTCCTAATTCATTCATAAAAACACCTCCGTAGATTCTATACTTATATTATTACATTTATTTAATTTTTTTCCTAGTTTTTTTCAAAGTTTTCTTCAATAAATTTTGTAGTTACCTTACCATTCCTATATATTTCATTTTCTAATACTTGTAAATGGAAAGGTATAGTTGTATCTATTCCCTCTATAATATACTCATTTAAAGCTCTTTTCATCTTTTCAATAGCTTCTTCTCTTGTTATTCCATGAACAATTAATTTTCCAATCATTGAATCGTAATATGGAGAAATTTCATATCCTTGGTATGAATGCGAGTCAATTCTTACTCCTGGTCCACCTGGCGCTATATAAGTTTCTATTTTTCCTGGTGATGGTAAAAATCCTGCTGTTGTGTCCTCAGCATTTATTCTACACTCTATTGCATGACCAAAAATAACAACATCCTCTTGAGATATATTTATTCTATCTCCCTCTGCCACTTTAATTTGAAGTTTAATAACATCTATTCCTGTTACCATCTCTGTTACAGTATGCTCAACTTGAACTCTTGTATTCATCTCCATAAAGTAGAAATTATCATTTTTATCAACTAAGAACTCTAAAGTTCCAACTGAGTCATAATTTATTGATTTAGCAAGTTTTACTGCTGCTTCACCCATGGCTTTCCTTACTTTTTCAGGTAATCTATTTGAAGGAGACTCTTCAATTAATTTTTGATGTCTTCTTTGGATAGAACAATCTCTCTCTCCAAGATGAATAACATTTCCATGCTTATCTCCTATAATTTGAACCTCAACGTGTCTTGGATCATCCACAAATTTCTCTATATAAACATCTGGATTTCCAAATGCTAAGTCTGCCTCAGTTTGAGCTGCTACTATTTTGCTTTCTAACTCTTCAGCAGTTCTAGCAAGTCTCATTCCTTTACCTCCACCACCTGCTGTGGCTTTGATCATTACAGGATATCCTATTCTTGTATCTATCTCATGTCTAGCTTCTTCAATGCTTGAGATAATTCCTGTTCCATTTGTTAAAGGAACGTTGTTGGCTATTGCTGTTTTTCTTGCAGTTGCCTTATCTCCCATATTTTCAATAGCTTCTGGACTTGGACCTATAAATGTAATATTTTGCATTTGACAAATTCTTGCAAATCTTGCATTTTCTGATAAAAATCCATATCCTGGATGAATAGCATTAGCTTCAGTAACTTCTGCTGCTGCTAAAATATTTGGTATTTTTAAGTAAGACTCAGTACTTAATGGTCCACCTATACAAACAGCCTCATCAGCTAATCTAACATGTAAACTATCTTTATCTGCTTCTGAATATACTGCTACAGTTTTTATTCCAAGTTCCTTTGCCGCTCTAATTATTCTTACAGCAATTTCTCCTCTATTGGCAATTAATATCTTCTTAAACATCAGGTTCCTCCTAAATTATATTGCTGCAGCTCTTACTTTAATTAGAACTTTTCCATAGTCAATTATTCCACCATTTTCAACAAGTATCTCTACAATTGTTCCATCAACTGTTGATTTTAAGGGTGTTCTAGTTCCCATTACAAGAGTAAATCCTAAATCTTGACCTACTTTTATATTGTCTCCAATAGATATCAGCTTTTGACCCTTTGCATTTTCAAAATAGAATTTTCCAATTCCACTTGAAATAATTTCTTCAAATTCTTCTATTGCTTTTATCTCTTCTTTTGGAGTTTTCACTGCATCTTTAACAACTATTTTTTTAGGTGTTGGTGCTTTTTTTATTTTAACTTTTACATTATCTTTCTCATATCTTAATTCTGTTAATCCACATTCACTTAAAACAGTTATCAAATCTTCTACTTGAAAATCTTCTTTCTTCATAAGTTCCTCCATCAATATTTATCACTTATTTTACCATAATTTTTCAAATCATTCAAGGAATCGTTACAGGTGTTATTTTATTTCATAACAACGCTATTTTTACCTAGAAGTTCCTCTATTTCAAGTATTAGATTTGAAGTTATATTCACTCCCATTTTAGAGTTTCTTAACTCTTTTTCTCCATCTCTATCAATTGCAAAACTTAAAGGTACATCTCCTTTATTATTTATAAATATCTCTTTTAGTCTACTGTATTTTTCTGTATCTCTATCTTTAATTAAAACATACAATCTATTACTTCTATTAAAAATCACATTGTCTATTTTAGTTATATTTCTAACCACTATTTTTTTAGTTTCATTTCCGTTAAAGTAATCTATTTGAACAGATCCTTCAACACACACTGCCTTCCCTTCTAACTCTTGATTCATTAGCTCCTTATACTCTCTTGGAAATATTATTCCACTTATATTATCATAATAATCTTCAAGAATAAAAGTGCACATTGGTTCACCACTTTTCTTAGTTAGGATTTTTTTTGCTTCTCTTAGTATACCATAAGTTTTAACTCTATGCTGAGAATTTTCGTTTTTTAAATCTGTTATATTCTCTACCTTGTGTACATCTAATAACCACTTATATTTATCAAGTGGATGTGCACTATAATAGAATCCCAAATACTCTTTTTCACTCTCTAGTTTATAATCCATAGTATAATCACTTAGGTCTGGTAAAGAGTAGTGCACAATTTCAGATTTAGCTCCTCCAAATAGATTCATTTGTTGAATATCATCCTCTTTTATTTTTTTATTAGCAAAATCAAAAGCTTTTTCCAAAGACTCAAATTTTTGTCTTCTATTTCCAGGCACAGAATCAAGGGCACCTGATAAAATCAATGCCTCTAAACTTTTCTTATTAAGCCCAAGTGGTTTCATTCTATATACAAACTCCTCATATCTTTGGAACCTTCCATTTTCTTCAAAATCGAACTTTATCTTTTCAGCTATTCCCTCTCCTACATTTTTTATTGCAGATAAAGAAAATCTAATTCCATTATCTTTCACTGTAAATTTTGAAGCTGGATTATTTACATCAGGAAGCAAAAGTTTAACCTTATGATTTTTAGCATCCTCTATATAAAAGGCTACATTTTCCACATTACTTTTTTCTGATGTCATTATTGAAGCATAATATTCCTCTTTATAAAAACATTTAAAATAAGCTGTCCAATAAGCTATTAAAGCATAAGCTGCTGAATGGGATTTATTAAATCCATACCCTGCAAACTTATCTATTAAGTAGAATATCTCTTCAGCTTTTTCCTTTGTATATCCATTTTCAATAGACTGTTTTACAAATTTTTCTCTATTCTCATCCATAATTGAAGCTTGTTTTTTACCCATAGCTCTTCTTAAAAGATCTGCTTCTCCTAGAGAATAGTTCGCCATTATTGAAGCTATTTTCATAACTTGTTCTTGATATAAAATAACTCCATATGTCTCTTTCAATACATCTTCAAGAGATTCATGAGGATACTTAATCTCTTCAACTCCATTTTTACAATTGATAAAAGTTTCAACCATTCCAGAACCAAGAGGTCCTGGTCTATAAAGAGCAAGTAAGGCTATTACATCTTCAAATCTATCTGGCTTTAATTTTTCAAGTATCTTTCTAATACCATTTGATTCAAGTTGAAATACCCCTAAACTATCACCAGTAGATAACATCTCATATACTTTTTTCTCATCTAAAGATATGTTTTCAAGTTTTATCTCTTTTTCCTTTGTTTCCTTAATATAATCTATTGTTCTTTGAAGATTTGTTAAATTTCTAAGACCTAGAAAATCCATTTTTAAAAGTCCTAAATCTTCTAATTCCTTCATTTGATACTGTGTCGAAACTCCCTTATCCTTATTATCTCTATAAAGAGGGACTACATCAGTTAAGGGTTCCTTTGTTATAACAACTCCAGCAGCATGAACAGATGCATGCCTAACTTTATTTTCAAGTCTTTGAGAAAGATTTATTAAATTCATAACCTCTCTATCATTTTCATATGCCTCTCTTAATTCAGCTACCTCTTTTAAAGCCATCTCAAGAGTTGCAAAAGCTGGAATTAATTTAGCTACCTTATTAACCTTTTCTAAAGGTACATCAAGAACCCTTCCCACATCTCTTATGGCAGCTCTTGCTTTCATTCTACCAAAAGTTATTATTTGAGCTACCTTATCTGCCCCATACTTTTCAACAACATACTCTATTAATTCCCCTCTTCTCTCTTGACAAATATCAATATCAATATCTGGCATAGATATTCTTTCAGGATTTAAAAATCTCTCAAAAATAAGATTATATTTTATAGGATCTAAGTCTGTTATTTTCAGTGCATATGCCACTAAACTTCCAGCTGCAGAACCTCTTCCAGGTCCTATTGGAATATTTTTATCTTTAGCATAAGCTATAAAATCCCAAACAACTATAAAATACTCCTCATATCCCATTTTTATAATAATATCAAGCTCATACTCAACTCTTTTTAAAAGTTCCTCTGATAAACCCGCTTCATATCTATCTGCCAATCCTTTATAAACTATTTTTTTTAAAAACTCAGTGGCACTTTTAGAGCATGATGGAATATCATAATGAGGAAATTTAAACTGACCAAACTCTAAAGATATATTGCATCTATCAGCTATTTTTTCACTTTCCTCTATATATTCTAAGGCATTTTCTCCAAGAGATCTTAACATCTCCTCCTTGCTTTTTAAGAAAAGTTCATGAGTTTCAATTTTCATTCTATTACTCTCATTTACTTTACTTCCAGTTTGAATACATATTACTAAATCTTGAAGTGTGTGATCCCCTTCATATACATAGTGAGTATCATTTGTAGCCACTATTTTAAGTTTATGCTTTTTTCCAAAATGAATTAACGATTCATTTAGCTCTTTTTGTCCCTCTACTCCATTTCCCTGTATCTCTATATAGAAGTTTTCTTTTCCAAATATCTCCACATAGCTCTCAATTTTAGAGTCTATCTTCTCTTCAGACTCATTATCTAAAATCCCTCTTGAAATCTCCCCTTGCATACAAGCTGACAAGGCTATGACACCTTCACTATGTTTTTTTAAAAACTCTTTATCTATTCTAGGTCTATAATAAAACCCATTCAAATAACCTTCTGAAGCTATTTTCAAAAGATTTTTATACCCTATATTATTT
Source organism: uncultured Cetobacterium sp. (assembly GCF_947039425.1). Taxonomy (GTDB): domain Bacteria; phylum Fusobacteriota; class Fusobacteriia; order Fusobacteriales; family Fusobacteriaceae; genus Cetobacterium_A. The sequence goes on from NZ_CAMQYW010000008.1 coordinate 10,737, forward strand.
TCTGCAAGAAGAACAAGATGAAAGTTTCTTCCCTCTCTTTTATCCATTTCAAACTCAGAAACATAAGCTTCTATTCCAATTATAGGCTTTATTCCCCTTGATATTGCTTTTTTATAAAACTCTATAGCCCCATACATATTTCCATGATCTGTTATTGCCATAGCTTTCATATTCATATTTTTTGCTTTATCTATATACTCTTCAATTTTTCCTACACCATCTAGAAGACTGTACTCTGTATGTAAATGCAAATGAACAAAATTTTTATTCATACTCCCTCCTATTCACGGTTTTTTTTAAAACTTATATAAAACATATACGTCGCTATTAAATATAGTACTACTGTTATATAATAAGGCGCTGTATATGATACCTTTTCCATTATATATCCTGCTACAACCATTCCAACTGCCCTTGTAGCATTTGATGACATTGATATTAAACTACTCATTAGTGCTCTATTTTCCTGCTCTACAGTTTCTAGAGCTATATTCTGTATTAAAGGTTGATTTAGGTTCATAAGAGTCGATCTTAAAAGAAAAGATATTCCAACAACTACAAGTCCTTGAGGAAATGCTATAGATATTAGAAAAGGAATAGATAGCAATTGACAAATAATAACTGTATTTTCCTTTCCAAGTCTTCTTGCAATAAAAGGTACAGAAAGTCCACCTATTACAAGTCCAAGTTGTGATAACCCCATTATAATACCAACCTTTTCATTATCTATATGAAGTGCAAATTTTAAATATACACTGAAAAATGGGATTACAAGACCTGCTCCAAAACCTAAAACTGTATTAAAGGCTATAAATTCTAAAGGCTTACCTTTTACAACCTCTTTTAAACCTTTAAAAAAATTTTTGTTCTTTTTACTCTCTTCAATTTTTACATCTTCTAATTTTATAGCTGGTATAAAAGCTATAAAAAGTATAATAGCACACACTACATATACTAAGGGTATACCTAAATTATATGCAAAAACTTTTCCAAAAACTTTAACAAATATTCCTCCAAAATAACTTCCACTAACCATACCTAAACTTTGCACTACAAAGTTTTTACTAAATACATCCACTCTATCCTTTGTATTTGTATTTTCTATTAATAAAACTCCCACTGAAGAAAATGGAAACCCATATCCTAGACCCATAATCACTGAAAATATCTTAAGATATCCCTCTTCCTTAAAAAAGGCCACACCTAAAATTCCAATAATCATAAGAGATATTCCTAATTTTATTGTCTTTTTAAAACCAAGCTTAGAACTTAAGTAAGCATTTAATAATGACCCCACCGCTATTGAAATACTGTTCATAGATAGTACTTCACCAACAACTAACTCTCCAAACCCCAAATTTTTCACATGGATTCCTGTAAAAACATTATAAACCCCTTGCATTACAAGTGTCGCTATTAAATTAATACTGATAATTGAAACAACACTTTGGTTATATTTAATCCTATTTAATTTAAACATATTTCCCCCCTGAAAAATGTATATACTATATTATACAATATAAAATTGCAAAAAAAAATACTTCTAAATTTTTTTAGAAGTACAAAAAATAAAGATGGTCCTCCGGGGGGGAATAGAGGGCCATCTTCAGGGGGGGATTAAATAATACTCTATAAGTACAAAGTCTTTTTTTATCAATAACTAGAAAACAACTCTATTTCGTTTTCTAATTATAATTTTTTGACGATAATAGTTTAAAAAAAGTTTTAATTTTTTTATTTTTTTTCAAAAATATCTATATTTACTTCAACTGTAGTTTCAAGTTCATTTAATAAAAACAGTTTATCCACTCCCTCTTTAGGGCTTCTCCATCTATATGGAGTCATATTAAATAAATTTTCTATACTTTCTTGTCCTTCAATTTTTGTTTTATATTTTATATTTACAGTTTCAATATGAGAAAAAATATTTAAATCCTCAACTGGTGAATAACATTCAACTCTTACATTTTCATAAACTACTTCTTTCATCTGTAAAAGATGCTCTTCCCCTGTTGAAACAACTATTAATTTTCCACCCTTTTTCAATGTTCTCATTTTTTCTTCTGGAATTATTTTAGCAAACATGCATATTATAAAATCAAGAGACTCATCTTCTAAAGGCAATGAACTTGCACTAGCAACAACCCACTCTATTCCTTTATATGATTTAGCCGCAGCAATAACTGCTTCTTTAGATATATCAATTCCCACAATATTACTTTTAATATTTAAAGCATCTAAAGTATCTCTAAGTCTATTTGTATAATATCCCTCTCCACATCCAATATCTAAAATATTAATTTCACTTTTTTCATCTAGGTTATCACACACTATTTTATTTACACCATTTGATATTCCTTCGTAATTTCCTTTCTCTAAGTAATTTTTTCTACTTAAAACCATCTCTTTACTATCCCCTGGAACCTTACTGTTTTTTTGATTTGATAATAGTAAATTTACATGGCCATACTTAGATACATCGTAGCTGTGGTTATTCTCACAAATATACTTTCTTTCTATTTTTTTCATTTTACTTTTACACACTGGACAAATTATCATTTTATCTACCTCACTATTTTTTTCTTTCTCTATATTATATCACATATTTCGTGCTATACTCTTAAGAAAATACCAGGGGGCATTATGAATTCAAGTAAACAATTTTTTCACAACAACATTATGATTATTGCAACACTATTTTTTGCTGGAGCTTTTATAGCTGGTAAATTTTCCATCGCTGAATTTCCAATTCCATCTTTAACTTTCTTTAGATTTGGTATTGCCGGTCTCATTCTTTTCATCGTTTTAATTTTACAAAAAAGAACTCTCTCTATTCCTAAAAAAGATATTCCAGTAGTATTTTTGCTATCTCTTCTTGGAATGGTTGGATACCATCTTTTCTTCTTTGCAGCACTTAAACACACATCAACTATTAATACTTCTTTAATAGCTGCTACAAATCCAGTTTTCACAACTATTTTTGCTTCAATCTTTTTAAAAGACAAAATTAATGCTAGAACCATTTTAGGAGTTTCTTTCTCCTTTGTAGGTGTACTTTTTTTAATAACAAATGGTAATATCTCTGTTTTTGAAAATATGTCTTTTAATATTGGAGATCTTTTAATGCTTTGTGCTATTTTATGTTTCTCATCTTATTTTATTATTTTAAAAAATGTTTTAACCAGAATAAATCCATTTACTTTAACTGCTTATGTTTTTATTTTCTGTGCAATTATCCTTCTTCCATTTGTTATATATGAAAATCCTTTTTCATACTTACCAAATGTAACTAGTAAAGGTTGGGGAAGTCTTTTATATATGTCTATTTTCTCATCTGTTATTGCTTATTTAATTCAACAAATATCAGTTCAAAGAATTGGTCCTGTAAAAACATCACTATATATTAATTTAGTTCCTGTTTTTTCAATGTTCCTTGCTTATTTTATATTAGGGGAACAGATAACTTACCACAAGATCATAGCTACTATTATTATTTTAACTGGAGTTTTTGTAACTATAAAAAGTAAAATTAAATAGTATTTATTGAACTTTTAGTTTATAATTGTAAGAAAAAAAAGGCAGGTGTTATTTATGGAAACTAATTTTTTTAATAATTTTATTGAAAACTTTTTTGAAGCCATTGAAAATGATTTTGAAAGTGCTATGAAAAAACAAAATGTTAAAAAACTTTCTGTTGTAAATTATAAAATAGATGTTATCGATTACGTTAATGGAAGTGAAAATCCAATTATAGACAGTATTAAAGAGGGAAAAGAAGGGGCTGAGCTATATATTCTTAACCAGTCTACTCCATACTGTGTAGAGGAAATTTTCCATCCCTTTTCTTTAGCTGCTCTTGCAGATAAAGTTTGTGGTGAAGAGGATAAATATATAAAAATATTAGAGAACTTCTATATCTCTTGTGAAGAGATGACTAGAAATTTCTTAAATCAACAAAATCTTCAATCTCTTAATATTGAAGATGAAGGTTTTGAAGTTTTAGCAATCTCTGGAGCTACTGGAACTTTTCTTTTGGCTGATGGTATTGTTAAAAATATCTTCATAGAACATAATAGAGTTTTCTTAGATATTAAAAATGATGATGATCAATTAGTAAGAGCTCATATTGTTGAATGTAATGCTTCTGATTTAGCCTTACTTTTAAGTAATTTAATCGTTGATTAATAGAATCTCAAAAGGGCAACTAAATATTAGTTGTCCTTTTGCTTTTTTAGTCATCAACTTTAACATGAAAATATAATCTAACTTTTTCATCAACATCTAAAGTATCTATTTCAACTTTAACAAGTCCCTTCTCTCCAATCTCTGGAAATAAAGTAGCCTTTTCATAGTTTCCTAAAGTTTCATCTCCCTTTATTTTTATTGATGATGGAAATGATACTAACCCCGGTGACTCTTCATTATTTACATTTTCTAAAGTTGTATACTCTGGGATGTAATCCTCTATTGAGGCATTTAAAGCTTTAGTTATTCCTACATTTGTAATCTCTAGCATATAATATATTACATCTCCTGGAGAAGCAGTTTGAATATTTTTTGTATACTCCTCTCCGTCTAAAGATTGAAACTTTTCTATTATTACAGCTTCTTCTATTATTATTATTTTGTCTTGGACTTCATTTAATATTGGCTCTACATTGTAACCATCTTCTAAATCTACTTTTAATTTCAATGTACTTTCTGTTCCTATCTCTGCTATTTCTAAAACTTGAACGACTAAAAATATTTGTATCTCTTCTTTTGGATCTAACTCTTTATTTTCTACTAACTCATATAGCATATCTTCATTTTCATCATATTCATTATTATTATTTGAATCTATATAGATATTTCCAATAAATTCAGATGATAAATTTTCAATCTTTATTTTCATTGAACTTCCATCTAGTATATTCCCTTCATTTTTTATTGTATGAGAAAATATAATAGTTCCACCTTGAACAGAGTTTCCAACTAAATTTTCTGGAGCAATTGTAATCTTTCTAACGACAGGAATTTCAATAGATAAAAGTTTATTCTCTCCAGACATTATAATTGTAGAATCATCACTACTTGTTATATTTATTCTAGTTTTATACTCTCCATCTTTAATGTCATCATTTAATTTCATTTGAAAATATACGTTTATCTCTTCTTCTATTTCAAGTTCTCCCGTATCTATTATTCCATCATCATTTGAATCTTCCATAGGAAGCAAATCATTTATAGTTCCTATTAAAAACTCCCCCTCCTCAATAAAAGTACTCTCATTTTTATCTACAAATAAATTAAAACTCATTTTATGATTACTCATATTCTTTATTTTATTTTCAAATAAAATAGTACCTCCTTGTTTAGCCACTGGTATATTTTCTCCATTAAATTCAACTTTTATCTCTTTTTTTATATAAATAATCGTTTCTTTTACAGAACTTTTTTTACTTTCATCTCCTTTGCTTTCTATTTTTATCTCTCTTTGAAAAGTATTTTCTTCATTTAAAGGTGTTTCTACTTTTACTAAAATAGATACCGATTCTCTCGAATTTAAAAATAAATATTCTATTATTTCATCTTCACTTTCATCTATTTCTCCATTTTTATTTATATCCATATGAACAGTCACATTATATGTCACTGGATAGTCATGAATTATATCAATATAATCTTCTCCATTTCCATTATTAATCACTTCGTGAGCAAATATAACTTCTTCCCCTGAAACTTTCTTTACAAGTCTATCTGGAGTTATACTTACAGAATATATTTGTTGTACTTTTGTTATTACAATATTTGAATACAGTTCTTTCATTTCATTATCTTTGGTTGTAAACTTTAAAATAGCCTGATTTCCTATATCTGTATTTGCTAGTAATACCATTCCATATAAAATATTCCCTAACAAAAGCATTCCTAATAGAATTACATATTTAAAGTTAGCCACTTTTCTCCCTCCTATATTAAACACACTCTTGTTACTTACTATTTTTATATTCTAATATCTATTTATTTTTCTTTTAATTTTAAAATAGAAAAAAAGATCATTAAATTTTTATATTTAATGACCTTTTTTCTAAATTATAATATCTTCTCTTTTGATCTCTTTAACTTCTCCAGGTTCTATTCCATCTAAAGTTAAATTACAAAATTTAATTCTTTTTAAATATACTACTTTATTATATACAGCTCTTAACATCTTTTTTACTTGGTGATATTTCCCCTCAGTTATAGTTAAGTTTATTGCCCTTGCATTTATGTATTCAACCTTTCCTGGTAATGCTTGATACCCTGTATTTAGCGTTACTCCTGTTTCTAAAGCTTTAATATCCTCTTCACTTATATCTCTTATTAATTCCACATAATAAGTTTTTTCCAGCTCATTATCTGGATGAGCTATTGTATGACTTAAATCTCCATCACTTGTAAAAAGAAGTAAGCCTTCAGTATCCCTATCAAGCCTTCCTACAGGAAATACACATTTTTTATCTACAAAATCTGGAAGTAACTCTACCACTGTTTTTTTATTTTCATCAGACATAGCAGTTACATATCCTTTTAGCTTATTCATAATATAATATTTCAAAACTTTTTTCTCTGGAACTACTCCATCAAAAGTTATAATATCACCTTCATAAACATCAGCCCCATCATTATATTCAATAATCCCATTAATAGTTGCTCTTCCTTCACGAACAGCTTTTTTTATCTTTCTTCTACTTGCCACTCCACATTCTACTAAGTATTTTTCTAATCTCAAATTTTCTACCTCTCACCCTTTAATTTTACTCTCCATTTTATCATATTTTTCATATTTTTGCAAAATCCAACTATTTTTTTAATGAAATATATGATAAGTTATAACTATGATTACAAACTAAAAGGAAACTAGGAGGAATTATGAGCTTTTTATTGAACAAATTCACAGAATATGTAAAGATTGATACAACATCAAATGGAAAAAACAAATCATGTCCAAGTACTGAGATTCAATTTAATCTTGCTAAGATTATTGTTAAAGATTTAGAAGATATAGGCCTAATAGATATAACTCTAGATGAAAATGGGTACATTATAGGTACTCTACCTTCAAATACAGCTAAGAAAGTTCCCACAATTGGTTTTATTGCACACATGGATACTGCTCCATCATTCAATGGAACTAATATCAAACCTAGAATTATTGAAAATTATGATGGTGAAAACATCACTTTAAATAAAGATTTAAATATTATTATGACACTTAAAGATTTCCCTGAACTTGCAAACTATAAGGGGCAAGATTTAATTGTTACTGATGGAACTACTCTTTTAGGTGCAGATGATAAAGCTGGTATTGTTGAGATACTAACTGCTTTAAAACATTTAAAAGAAAACCCATCTATTGAGCATGGTGAGATTAGAGTTGGATTTACTCCTGATGAAGAGATTGGAAGAGGTGCTAACCTTTTTGATGTTAAGAAATTTAATGCTGACTTTGCTTATACTATTGATGGGGGAGAGATTGGAGAGTTAGAATTTGAAAACTTTAACGCTTGTTCTGCCCATGTTGTAATTGAGGGGAGAGATATTCATCCTGGAGCTTCAAAAAATAAGATGATTAACTCTATTTTACTTGCTATGGAACTTAACTCTATGCTTCCATGTAACGAAAGACCTGAATACACAGAAGGATATGAAGGATTCTTCCTTTTACATGAATTCTCTGGTTCAATTGAAAAAACTGAAATAGATTTAATAATTAGAGATCACTCTAAAGAAAAATTCTTAGAGAAAAAGGCTCTTATTACTGAAGCTGTTAATTATCTTGAAAAAAAATATGTTGATGCTAAATTTACTTTAACTTTAACAGATAGTTACTACAATATGAGAGAGATGATTGAACCTGTTTATCACATTGTTGAACTTGCTGAAAAGGCTATGATTGAAGCTGGAGTAACTCCAAATATCAAACCTATTAGAGGTGGAACAGATGGAGCAAGACTTTCATTTATGGGATTACCTTGTCCAAATATCTTTACTGGAGGACACAACTTCCACGGTAAATTTGAATTTATTCCTATTCAATCTATGGAAAAATCTGTACAAGTTATCTTAAAAATTGCTGAATTAAATGCAAAATAATATTTTAACATATCATTTCATTATAAAAGGAAGAGTACAAGGAGTTGGATATAGACTTACTGCTTATTTAAATGCTACAAAACTTAATTTAGTTGGAAGTATAAAAAACCTAAATAATGGAGATGTTGAAATTTTTGTCCAAGGGGATAAAAATTTTATAGAAGATTTTAAAGAATATTTAAAAATAGGATCTAGCCTTAGTAAGGTTTTATCAATTGATGAAACCACTTTAAAGCTTCCATCTTATAACTCTTTTAAAATTTTATATTAACTAAATAAAAAGACTGATCAACTTAATAAAATTGATCAGTCTTTTTCCTATGAATCTATTTTTACATGGAAATACATTACTGCACTTTCATTTGGTAACAACTCTCCTATTTCAGCTCTTATTAAACCTCCTGATCCAATACTAGGCATTGTTTGAACTAAATTATAATTATCTGCTCCATTTCCATTGGCATCTATTTTAGCATATGATGGTATTCCTTTATTTTGTGGAGTATTATTTCCACTTATATTTTCCAGTGTTGTATATTGTGGGATATCATCCTCTATAAATACGTCTGTTGCTGATGCATCCCCTGTATTAGTTATAACTATTTTATAATATATTTCATCTCCTGGTTCTGCACTTTGCAAATCCTTTGTATAAACTATCCCATCTAAAGATTGAAATTTTTCCACTGCTAAATCCTCTGTTATTACTGTTGTTGAAACTTGGACTATATTTATTATTAACGCCACTCCGTCTTTATCTGGACTTGTTCCTGTTAAAATTGTTGTATTTACATCATCCTTCTGAGCCGATAAAGGAGCTTCCACTGCTAAAAATCTATCCTCGCTTTCATTTGGATTAATAACAGAGGCAAATGGAACTGATATTAATCCATCTGAACTATCATAAGTATTATTTCCGTTGGCATCCCAATAAACTTCACTTGCCCATCCTACTTGAGACTCTGTCTTTTGAAAATATAGTGGTGATAGATTTCCACCTGCCTCTGATATATTTCCTATATTCGCTATATTTAAATAATATCCAACTTTCTGTCCTGGAATTACTATATCTGTTTCTGGTGTTAATGTTAAAACTATTTCTCTATATGGAGTTATTGTTAATCTTTCATGCTTTATATCTTTAGCACCTGTTGTTGAAGATTTCACTCTAACATAAATATCTACATCTCTTGCAAGAGTGTATCTATTAGGTGTAACTTTCATAAATATTTTTTTGAAATTTCCTGGAGCAATATCTCCTGTATTTGTTAATATAACTCCAAACTCATCTGTAAATACAATTGTTATTGAAGATAATACTGGTGCTGAAAAATATTCATCTCCCGATGTATCTAAATCATAATTTTCTGTAACAAAACTACTTATATTATTTACATATAATGTATATATCACTGTTCTATCCACTGTATTTTCTTGTATCCCTGTTGTTGATAAAGTTGTTACAGGAGTAGTTTCAGGACCTTGTCCTACTCCTGGAGCTTGAGGATCTACACTTAAAGAAAAATTATTAGTTAAATCCACTGTTGGTTCAGATACAGTTAATAATTTATCTTCAACAGTAATAGTTTTAGATGAGTCTATTATGCTTGTTCCTGTTTTATTTATTGTATAAACTCCAGCTACAATATCACTTGATAAATCCAGTTGTAAAAGTATCTGGGCTATACTTCCTGCTGGTATAGATCCTGTATCAATTATTCCATCACTATTTGTATCTATCATATCTGTGGTTTCACTACTTCCAAGTATTTGTATTATCTCATTTGTATTAGGATCACTTATTATTTCATCCTCTGTTGTTATTAACTTTATTAATTTTGCTGTACTTAATACATCTGCTGGAAAAGTCCCACCAGATAACACTACATTATATGTCTCATCTACATTTCCTGTATTTTTAAGTTCATTTACAAAATATATTCTTTCCCCAGCACTTGCTTGATCTATTATATCTCCTGTAAAAATAAGGTTAACAAAAGCTAAAACACTATATGTAACATTATTTGTCTCTTGATTTTCTATAACTTGAACTCCATTATTAAAAGAAAAATTTCCACTATTATTAATAGTTCCTGTGGACGTTCCTGCTAAAACTTTAACTTGAAATTCTAAGTATCCTCCACTTGTTAAATTTGTCGTATTTCCAGGTATACTACTTATTATAAAGTTTATCTTTTCTTTAGTTTCATTATTAAATCCACCCTCTGTTGTAGTTACTTCATTACTTATAAAATAATCTAAACCTACTGTATCTCCTCCTGTAGCATCAGTTAATCCTTCATAAGATCCACCACCATGAGGGTACCATTTACCTGATCCACTTACATACTTAAATCTATTATCAAGTATATCTTCTACAATAACTTCACCTGAATTAGTTTCTGAAGAGTTATATAATTTTATAGACACAGTTATTACTCTATCTATTGTTGAGTCTCCTGATGAAATGTCTATGCTTTTTTCTCCAATAACACTTGCATAAGTTGAATAGTTTATCGTTTCGATAGCTACACTTGTTTCATTTGAATCTCCTAAGCTTGTTGCAATTATATTATGATTTACACTTCCACTTAATCCTATAGGAGTTTCTACAACTACTAAAATAGCCTTACTCTCACCTAAAGCCATATTTTCTAAACTTGTTATTTCAGTTTGATTTTCTCCTGAACCTAAATATATCTTTACTATATAATCTCCTTGATAACTATGCGCTAAATTTATTGTATCAGTTCCATTACCTTCATTAGTTACAGTATGAGAAAAGGTTGCTGTTTGTCCTCCAAGTACTGTTTCAACTCTATTCGGAGTTATTAACACCTTATAAATCTGCTGAACACGTGTTATTACTATATTAGATGTTAGTTCATTGTCTGTTCCACTTGCATCTGTATATTTTAAAATTGCTTGATTACCTATATCTGTATTAGCTTGTGGTACAACTGAATATAATAATTTTGTATTTCCTAAAAATAAAACAAATAAAACCATTAGTATTTTTCTTATTTTCATAGCTTTCTCCCTTTATTTTTCATTTGAAAATTATTCTATATATAAGGTAAATTTCTTTTAAAAAATAAAACAAAAAACGGGAAAGGAGTAGTATCCTAAGATACTACTCCTTTTTTTGAAAAAATGGTATTATGAACTTTAATTTAGTGGTTACTTAATTAGAATGTTACTTTTTCACCATAGTAGATAGCTGTGAATAATTTTTTCATTTCTTCAACAGAAATCTCTCTTGGGTTAGTACCTGTACATGGGTCAGCTACTGATGTTGCTGATAAATCATCTAATTTTTCGTTAAATAATTTCTCATCTATTCCATACTCTTTTAATGAGTGAGGCATATTCATTTGAGTTCTTAACTCAGCTATATATTGAACTAATGATTCTACTAATTCCTCATCAGTTGTTCCTTTTAATTTTAACATTCTAGCTACATCTGCATAATCTTTTCCTGCTTTTTTAGCATTAAAGTCAATTGCATAAGATAGGTAAATTGCATTAGCCATTCCGTGAGGAATATCTAAGATTTTTCCTGTTTTATGAGCCATTGAGTGAACTATTCCAAGTATTGCATTAGAGAATGCCATTCCTGCTAAGTTTTGTGCAATATGCATATCTTTTCTAGCTTGATCTACTCCATTAAATGAATCGATTAAGTTAGCTGAAATCATTTCGATAGATTTCATAGCAAGAGCATCTGTAAATGGACTTCTCATTACTGAAACATAAGCTTCTAATGCATGAGTTAAAGCATCCATTCCTGTATTTGCTACTAATGTTTTAGGCATAGATTGTACTAAGTTAGTATCAACTATTGCTACATCTGGAGTGATGTTATAGTCAGCAATTGGATATTTAATTCCTGTTTCATGATCAGTTATAACTGAGAATGAAGTTACTTCTGTTGCTGTTCCTGAAGTTGTAGGTATAGCATAGAATTTAGCTTTTTGTCTTAATTCTGGTAAGTTAAATGGCTTTGCAGCTTCTTCAAAAGTGAATTCTGGGTACTCATAGAATATCCACATTGCTTTTGCAGCATCTATTGGAGAACCTCCACCAATTCCAACTATTACATCTGGGTTGAAGTTTCTCATAGCTTCAGCACCTTTCATTACAGTTGCAACTGAAGGGTCATTTTCGATTCCTACGAATAATTGAGACTCAATATTAGCCTCTTTTAAGTAAGCTTCAACTTTTCCAGCTGTTCCATCTTTAACTAATCTTTCTGATCCAATTACAATAAAAGCTTTTTTCCCTTTTATTGTTTTTAAGTATGATATTGCGTCTTCTCCAAAGAAAAGATCTCTAGGTATTGTAAATCTTTGCATTTTCAAACCTCCATCTATTTTAATATAATTTTTTAATTAATTTACTGTTCTTTTTTCTTCAGAACAAAATTATTATATATCATTTTCAAAACATTGTCAACATCTATTGTTCTGTATAAATACATGTTGTTCTAAAATTATTATCACATATGATAACATCTTGTCATATATGATAAGATTTTATCTTTAATGATAATTAAAAAAATAAAATAAAAAATTAAAAAGAAATTTATCGTTTTTTAAGAATAGAACAAATAGTAAAAGAAAGAAAGGAGGAAGTTCTCTACAAAAATTTTATATTGAGGAGGTTTTCATGAAAAAAATTATTTTTATCATCACATTATTAGTGAATACTATTTTAACTTATGCTAATGTTGATTTTAACTTAGCAGTAGAAAAAATGGTAACACAAAATGGTAATACTACTTTAGTTGCTGTTGAAGAAACTGATCCTGGAGATACACTTGTTTATACTCTACATATCTCAAATAACAATAATGGAACAGTTTCTAATATCACTCCAACCATTCCTATCCCTAAATACACAACACTTATACCTGGACTGGTTACTCCCAATACAAACTATACAGTTTCTATTGATGAGAAAACATATAAACCATATCCTTATTTAGGTGCTGATGGTCGTCCGATTCCAGATTCAATGTATAAAGCTATTAGATGGACTGTTAACAGTATGAAACCACATGAAATGAATCTTTTCAAATTTGGTGTCTCTGTTAACTAATTGTCTTTCTTTAATAAACTTAAGGAGAGTGAAATATGGTTAAATATGTATATCGATTACTTTTATTTGTATTTTTACTTGTTGGTGGTAGTAAAGCCTATGCAGCTATTGCTCCAGCTAACACAACAATAGGTACACAGGCAACCTTAACATATGTGGACCCTTCAAATGCAACTCAAACAGTAATGTCAAATATTGTTGTAATTACTGTTAATCCTGTTCAGGTAGCTACTATTTCACCAGGAATATCTTCTTCTGGAACACCTGGGGAAGCGGTTACTTTCCCTGTTAAAATAACTAACAGTGGTAACGTTGCTGATAAATATTCACTTTATACAGCTAATGATGACAACTTAGAAAATCTTCTTTTCACTATAGATTCAAATGGTAATGGTATTATTGATTCTGGTGAATCTACAACTATTTCTCCTAATGGATTAACTCCAATTATTCAACCAGGTGATAGTATCTCTTTAGTTGTAAGTGGAAATATTCCAAGTGGAGCTGTTTCTGGTTCAACTCAAATTTATGCTATTCATGCTAAAATAGACGGAACAACTACTGTAGTTTGGAATAATAACTCATTTTTAATTACCAGTTTAGCAGATATTAGTGTTGTTAAGAGTATTGGTACTACTTCTACTCCTGGTGCCTTTGTTTATGTGTTTGAAATTAAAAACCCTTCAAATACTCCTGGTGCTAACTTAGTTTTAACTGACAATTTACCTGCTGGTATTGTTCCTGATGATACTGTCGGTCGTTGGTTCCCATTTGGACAAACTGCTGGAAAAAATATTCCTCTTACTGATACTGGGTACGAAACAATATCTGACGATGTTGCTTTGTCTGTTATTAACAACGAATTAGTATTTAAAGTTAAAAATATACCTGCTGGTGCCGGTGGAACTGGTACTAATGGAGGAATTCTTCATTTAAGAGTGAAACCTGCTCCAGGTACTTCTGGTGGTACTACTGTTACAAATACAGCCTCTTATATTTATAATAATGGTGCTGGATTTACATCACCTAAAAATACAAATTCAGTATCTCAAGTAATTCCTAAAATTGCTAACGTTACTGTAGAAAAATTACAACAAGCTTCTTCTGACCCTGATGTGTTTGTTTACTTATTTAAATTTAAAAATGACTCAGATGTTGCCGCAAGTAATTTTGAAATGATAGATAATTTACCAAGTAATATTGTTCCTGATTTAACTACTGGGCTTTGGTTTCCTATTAACCAACTTAGTGTTAAAACAATAACTTTGGCAAATGATGGATATGAAACTGTTTCTGATGAAGTTGACTTATCCCTTGTTAATGGCGTTTTAAAATTCAAAATTAAAGATATTGCTGCTAATTCAGGAAATAATGGTGGGGTTTTACAAGTGAGATTTAAAGCTGCACCTGGTACTCCTGCTGGTACTGTAATCAACAACAGCGCATCATATACTTATAATAATGGTCAATTTATGACTTCGCCTGTAAATTCAAATACTGCAACATATATTGTTCCTGGTGGTAACTTTGATGTTGAGATAACTGCTGATCTTAGCAGAACTTTGGCTAGAGGTGAAGAGTTTGTTATTCCTCAAACTGTTACAAATATTGGAACTTCTGCTGATAGTTATAATTTAAGTTTAACTGGTGCTGACCAAGTTGAAAATGCTATCTTCTATTACGATGATAATGGCGATGGTATTAGACAACTTAATGAAAATACTCCTGTTACTCAAACTGGAAGTATTGGAGGAAATAGCACTTTTAAATTCTTCTTAGTTGGTAGATGGGGAGCAAATGCTCCTAGTACAGATTCTTTTAGAATCTACGCAACATCTAGATCAAACTCTAATATTAATGATTGGAGTACTATAGATGTTAGTTCATACAATAGTGGCGTTGCTGTTATATTAACTAGTAACTTAACTTTACCTGCTGCTGCTGGACAATCAGTTCTTATTCCTCAAACTTTAGAAAATAGAACTGGTGCTCCTGACACATTTGACTTATCTGTTGAAGAAGCTTACGGAATTTTCTCATCTGTTAAGTTCATTGTAGATGACAATGGTGATGGTGTTAGACAAAGTTCAGAGAATACAGAGATTACTACAACTCCAGCTATTGCTAATAATACAACATATAAATTCTTTACTTTAGTAACATTAAATAATAATGTTACTCTTGGAAATCAATTCTTTAGAATTTTTGCAAGAGCTAACACATTTGTTGCAGGTTCTGATTGGAGTGATATCACTCTTCAAGTATCTGTAAATACTGCTAATATTAGCGTTATTAAAAGTATTGGTACTACTGGTGTTCCTGGAGCTTTCGTTTATGTATTTGATATAGAAAATACTGGTACTGCCAACGCTACTGATTTAGTTATTACTGATACTTTACCTAATAATGTTGAACCTGATATAACTACTGGTGTTTGGTTCCCATTCGGACAAACTACTGGTAAATCTGTTACTAATGCTGATGATGGTTATGAAGCTATATCTGATGATGTTGACTTCTCTTTTGTTAATGGTGTTTTAACTTTAAAAGTTAAAACTATTACTCCTGGAGCTGGTATTCCTGGTACTAACGGTGGTACTCTTCACTTTAGAGTTAGACCGGTTGCTGGTACTACTGGTGGAACTGTTATAGAAAATACTGCATCATTTATTTATAATAATAGTTCTGCTGTTACTTCTCCTGAAAATACTAATACTGCAACATATACTACTACTACTACTTTCGGAGTTGATTTAACTGCTGATTTAAGTATCAATTTAGCTAGAAGAGAGGATTTCTCTATTCCTCAAACAGTTACTAATACTGGATCTACTAATGACTCATTCACTTTAAGTCTTGCTGATGATACTTATGTTGAAAACCCTAGTTTTATCTTAGATGATAATAATGATGGTATTAGACAACTTAATGAAAATACTGTTATTACTTCCACTACTTCTATTGCTCCTAATGCTACTTTCAAATTTTTCTTAAAAGGTAGATGGAGTGATAATGCACCTAGTGGAAATTCATTTAAAATTATCGCTACTTCTGTTGGAGATAATCAATTCTCTGATCTTAGTTTAATTACAGTAAATTCATTTACTGCTGGGGCAGCTGTTGATCTACTTGCAAATCTGACTATTAATTCTGCGCCTGGACAAGAAATTGTTTTTGTTCAAACTTTAACTAATTTAACTGGTGCTGCTGATACATTTAATCTTTCACTTGAAAATACTGATGGTATATTCTCATCTTTTAAATTCTTTATTGATGATAACAATGATGGTATTAGACAAGCTAATGAAAATAATCAAATTACTACTACTCCATCTATTGACAATAATGCTTCATTAAAATACTTTGTTGTTGCCACATTAAAAAATGATGCTCCTCTTGGTACTAAAGTATTTAGAACTTACGCTAGATCTGTTACTTTTAATGCCGGACTTGATTGGAGTATTATAACTCTTGAAGTTTCAGCTAATATTGCTGATATTAATGTTATTAAAAGTATCGGTACTACTGGTGTTCCTGGAGCTTTCGTTTATGTATTTGATATAGAAAATACTG
>NZ_CAMQYW010000009.1 GCF_947039425.1 uncultured Cetobacterium sp.
TTTTACACGAAGTATTAACTGCAGAATTAGCAGCTGCTAGACAAGGAACTGCAGCTACTAAAACTAGAGCTATGGTTAAAGGTGGAGGAAGAAAGCCTTTCAAACAAAAAGGAACTGGAAGAGCTAGACAAGGTTCGATAAGAGCCCCTCACATGGTAGGTGGAGGAGTTACATTTGGTCCACACCCAAGATCATACGAGAAAAAAGTAAATAAAAAAGTAAGAAACCTTGCTTTAAGATCAGCACTTTCTGCAAAAGTTGCTGCTGGAGAAATAGTTGTTCTTGACGGAACTATCGAAACTCCAAAAACTAAAACAATAATCGCTTTAACAAATGCTTTAACAGCTAAGACTAAGCAATTATTTGTTGTAAATGACCTTGCTACAGAAGCTGATTTCAATTTATATTTATCAGCTAGAAACTTAGAGAACGCAGTAGTTCTTCAACCAAATGAGATTGGAGTTTACTGGTTATTAAAGCAAGAGAAAGTTATCGTTACTAAGGAAGCGTTAACGACAATCGAGGAGGTGCTTGCATAATGACTGCTTACGATATCGTAAAGAAGCCTGTAATCACTGAAAAGACTGAAATCTTAAGAAGAGATTACAACAAGTACACATTTGAAGTAAGTACTAAAGCTAACAAAGTAGAAATCAGAAAAGCTATCGAAACAATATTCAATGTTAAAGTTGAAACTGTAGCGACTATGAATGTAAAGTCAGTGTCTAAGAGACATGGAATGAAGCTTTACAAAACTCAAGCTAAAAAGAAAGCTATTGTAAAATTAGCAGCAGGAAACACAATCACTTACTTCGCAGAAGTATAAAAAATAATTTAAAAGTTTAATTCTTGTATAAGATGAGAGCTAAAGATAATTATAGGTCAGGAAATGTTGGAGGTTAACAGAAATGGCAATTAGAAAGTTAAATGCTATAACTAATGGTACTAGACATATGTCTAGATTAGTTAACGAAGATTTAGATAAAGTTAGACCTGAAAAGTCTTTAACTACACCATTGAAATCTGCTTATGGTAGAGATAATTATGGACACAGAACTTGTAGAAATAGAGAAAAGGGACACAAAAGACTTTACAGAATCATCGACTTTAAAAGAAATAAATTAGATGTACCTGCAAAGGTAGTATCGTTAGAGTATGATCCAAATAGAACTGCTAATATAGCACTATTATCATACGCAGATGGAGAGAAGAGATATATTCTTGCTCCAAAAGGACTTAAGCAAGGTGACATCGTAATGGCTGGTTCAAATGCTGAAATTAAGCCTGGAAATGCTCTTAAATTAAAAGAGATGCCAGTTGGATCGCAGATTCACAATCTTGAGTTACAAAGAGGAAAGGGTGGACAATTAGTTAGATCTGCAGGAACTGCAGCAAGACTAGTTGCAAAAGAAGGAACTTATTGTCACGTACAATTACCATCAGGTGAATTAAGATTAATACACGGTGAATGTATGGCAACTATAGGTGAAGTAGGAAATTCAGAGCATAGTCTAGTATCACTAGGTAAAGCTGGAAGAAATAGACATAAAGGAAGAAGACCTCATGTAAGAGGATCTGTAATGAATCCTTGTGATCATCCACATGGTGGAGGAGAAGGTAAATGTCCTGTTGGAAGAAAATCTCCAATGACTCCTTGGGGTAAACCAGCTCATGGAGTGAAAACTAGAGGAAGAAAGAATTCTGACAAGTTTATCGTAAGAAGAAGAGACGAAAAGTAATTTTCGAGAGGAGGCTAAAAGGTAATGGCTAGATCGTTAAAAAAAGGACCTTTTTGTGACCACCACTTAATGAAAAAAGTTGAGGAAGCAGTAGCTACCGAGAATATAAAAGCGGTAATAAAGACTTGGTCTAGAAGATCAACTATATTCCCTAACTTTATAGGATTAACATTTGGTGTTTACAATGGTAAAAAACATATACCTGTTCACGTAACAGAACAAATGGTTGGAAATAAATTAGGAGAGTTTGCACCTACAAGAACTTATTATGGTCATGGTGTAGACAAAAAGAAAAAGAAAAAATAAGTCGAATTAATTAATTAATTCGATAGTATTTAAAGGAGGTTGGACTAGTGGAAGCTAGAGCAATAACTAGATTCGTAAGATTATCTCCAAGAAAAGCTAGACTTGTAGCAGACTTAGTGAGAGGAAAATCAGCATTAGACGCTTTGGATACGTTAGAATTTACTAACAAAAAAGCAGCTAGATTTATAAAGAAAACACTAGCATCAGCAATTGCTAATGCAACTAATAACTTCAGCATGGATGAAGAGAAATTAGTAGTATCAACAATAATGATAGATGATGGACCAGCGCTTAAGAGAATAATGCCTAGAGCGATGGGAAGAGCAGATATCATAAGAAAGCCAACATCACACATTGTTGTGGCAGTATCTGAAAAGTAGTAGTAAGGAGGTAAGACTGTGGGACAAAAAGTAGACCCTAGAGGACTGAGACTTGGAATTACAAGAACTTGGGAATCTATCTGGTATGCAGATAAAAAAGAATACGCAAAATTCTTCCATGAAGATATAAAAATCAGAGAAATGATTAAAAAGAACTATTTTCACGCGGGAATTTCGAAGGTAAAAATCGAGAGAACTTCTCCGTCGCACGTTGTAGTTTTAATATATACAGCTAAAGCTGGAATAATCATTGGAAGAAAAGGTTCTGAAATAGAATCATTAAGAGCAAAATTAGAGGCTTTAACTGGAAGAAAAGTTACAGTTAAAGTACAAGAAGTAAAAGAATTTAATAAAGATGCAACATTAGTTGCTGAAAATATAGCTACTTCTATCGAAAAGAGAGTAGCGTTCAAGAGAGCAATTGGTCAAGCTGTTATGAGAGCAATGAAAGCAGGAGCGAAAGGAATCAAAGTTATGGTTTCTGGAAGATTAAATGGTGCTGAAATCGCAAGATCTGAGTGGGTTGTTGAAGGTAAAGTGCCTCTACATACATTAAGAGCAGATATTGATTATGCTACAGCTACAGCTCATACAACTTATGGAGCTCTTGGAATCAAAGTTTGGATCTTCCACGGTGAAGTACTTCCAACTAAGAAGGAAGGAGGGGAAGCGTAGTCATGTTAATGCCTAAAAGAACAAAACATAAAAAAATGTTTAGAGGAAGAATGAAGGGTACAGCTCAAAGAGGTAACACTGTTGCTTTCGGAGATTACGGATTACAAGCCCTTGAGCCAGCATGGATAACTAACAGACAAATTGAATCTTGTAGAGTAGGAATCAACAGAACATTCAAAAGAGAAGGTAAAACTTTTATTAGAATATTCCCTGATAAACCAGTAACTGCAAGACCAGCTGGAGTTAGAATGGGTAAAGGTAAAGGAAACGTAGAAGGTTGGGTAGCAGTAGTAAAACCTGGAAGAATAATGTTCGAGGTATCTGGTGTTACAGAAGAGCTAGCTTTAGCAGCTTTAAGAAAAGCAACTATGAAACTTCCTATTAAATGTAAGGTTGTAAAAAGAGAGAACGGTGGTGAGAACTAATGAGAGCTAAGGAAATAAGAGAAATATCTACTGAAGACTTAGTAGTAAAGTGTAAAGAACTTAAAGAAGAATTATTCAACTTAAAGTTTCAACTATCATTAGGACAAGTAACTAACACTGCTAAGATAAGAGAAGTAAGAAGAGAGATCGCAAGAATAAACACTATATTAAACGAAAGATAAGATTCTTTTACATATATATAGATTCTTAAGAAGAGGAGGTCAAAATCTTGAGAAATGAAAGAAAATTAAGAGAAGGTGTTGTTGTTTCAGATAAGATGGACAAAACTATTGTTGTAAGCATTGAAACAACATCATTACACCCAATCTACAAAAAAAGAGTTAAGAAATCTACTAAGTTTAAAGCTCATGATGAAAATAATGTAGCTAAAACTGGAGATAAAGTTAGAATTATGGAAACTAGACCATTGTCTAGAGATAAGAGATGGAGACTAGTTGAAATTATAGAGAAGGCTAGATAATAATCCAAATTATTGTTGAGAGGAGGATATTTTAATGGTACAACAACAAACTATCCTTAATGTTGCTGATAATTCAGGGGCTAAAAAACTTATGGTTATAAGAGTTCTTGGAGGGTCTAGAAGAAGATTCGGTAGAATCGGTGACATTGTTGTGGCATCAGTTAAGGAAGCAATACCTGGTGGAAACGTTAAAAAAGGAGACGTAGTTAAAGCAGTTATTGTTAGAACTAGAAAAGAATTAAGAAGAGAAGATGGATCATATATTAAATTTGATGATAATGCCGCTGTTGTTTTAAATAGCAACAATGAGCCTAAATCAACAAGAATATTTGGCCCAGTAGCAAGAGAATTAAGAGCTAAAGACTTCATGAAGATAGTTTCACTAGCTCCAGAAGTAATATAATTGAGAGAGGAGGCTAATTGTCGTGGCTAAACCTAAGATTAAATTCGTACCAGAAACTTTACACGTTAAAACTGGAGATACAGTTTTCGTAATTTCTGGAAAAGATAAAGGTAAAACAGGGAAAGTAGCAAAAGTATTCCCTAAAAAAGGTAAAATAGTTGTTGAAGGAATCAATATGATTACTAAACACATGAAACCGTCACAAATAAACCCACAAGGTGGAGTTGTAACTAAACCAGCTCCTATGTTCTCTTCAAAAGTAATGTTATTTGATGAGAAAGCTGGAAAACCAACAAGAGTTGGATACAAAGTTGTGGATGGTAAAAAAGTAAGATACTCAAAAGTATCTGGAGAGACTTTATAAGAAAGGAGGAATACGTAAGTGTCTAAATACGTTTCTAGATATCACAAATTATATGACGAAACTGTAATAGCTAACTTAGTTAAAGAGTTAGGATTAGGTAACGTTATGGAATGTCCTAAATTAGACAGAATCGTTATTAACATGGGTGTTGGTGAGGCAACTCAAAACGCTAAGTTAATAGATTCTGCTATGGGAGATTTAGCAATAATAACAGGACAAAAGCCAGTTGTAAGAAAAGCAAAAAAATCAGAAGCTGGATTTAAGTTAAGAGAAGGAATGCCAATCGGTGCAAAAGTTACTTTAAGAAAAGAGAGAATGTACGATTTTCTAGATAGATTAGTAAATGTAGTTCTTCCAAGAGTAAGAGACTTCGAAGGAGTTCCAGCTGATTCATTTGATGGAAGAGGAAACTACTCTTTAGGTTTAAGAGATCAATTAGTTTTCCCTGAAATTGAATTTGATAAAGTTGACAAGCTTTTAGGAATGTCTATCACTATAGTATCTTCTGCAAAGACAGATGAAGAAGGAAGAGCATTACTTAAGGCGTTTGGAATGCCTTTTAAAAAGTAATAGTGAGGAGGTTAAGAATAAATGGCTAAAAAGTCAATGATTGCTAGAGAAGCTAAAAGAGTAACTCTATGTGATAAATATGCTGAAAAAAGAGCTGAACTGAAGAAGAGAATTAATGAGGGAGACATGGAAGCTATGTTTGAGCTAAACAAGTTACCTAAAAACTCTTCAGAAGTTAGAAAGAAAAATAGATGTCAATTAGATGGAAGACCAAGAGGATTCATGAGAGAATTTGGAATTTCTAGAGTTAAGTTCAGACAGCTTGCTGGAGCTGGACTTATACCAGGTGTAACTAAGTCATCTTGGTAATTAGTTGATGAAAGGAGGATTTTATAGATGTTTTTAACAGATCCAATTGCAGATATGTTAACAAGAGTTAGAAATGCAAATGCTGTAATGCATGAGAAAACAGATGTTCCTCACTCTAACTTGAAAGAGAAAATCGCTGAGATTTTAAAAGAAGAGGGATATATTTCTAACTTTAAAGTAGTAATTGATGGAAATCATAAAAATATAAGAGTGTACTTAAAGTACGACGGAAGAGAAAGAGTAATCAAAGGAATCAAGAGAATTTCTAAACCTGGAAGAAGAGTTTATTCTTCAGTAGAAGATATGCCAAGAGTATTATCAGGATTAGGAATCGCTATCGTTTCAACTTCTAGAGGAATTGTAACTGATAAAGTTGCTAGAAGAGATAACGTTGGTGGAGAAGTTCTTGCATTTGTTTGGTAAAACTAGGAGGTAGCCATAATGTCTAGAGTAGGTAAAAAGATCATAGTGGTACCTGCTGGGGTTGAAGTTACAATAGCTGCAAATAATGTAGTTACTGTAAAGGGTCCTAAAGGTACTTTAACTAAAGAATTTAATAAAGAATTAACTATCAGAATGGAAAACAACGAAATACACGTTGAAAGACAAAATGATATGCCAGCAGTAAGAGCTATACATGGAACAACTAGAGCTCTTATAAACAACATGGTAGTAGGAGTTTCAGAAGGATTTAAGAAAACTCTTAACCTTGTTGGAGTTGGATATAGAGCT
Source organism: uncultured Cetobacterium sp. (assembly GCF_947039425.1). Taxonomy (GTDB): domain Bacteria; phylum Fusobacteriota; class Fusobacteriia; order Fusobacteriales; family Fusobacteriaceae; genus Cetobacterium_A. Next base: position 6,385 of record NZ_CAMQYW010000009.1, read on the forward strand.
GCTGAAAAAAATAACGGATTAGATATGGCTTTAGGTTATTCTCATCCAGTTATTATTGATGCTGTTGAAGGAATCAAAATGATAGTTGAGAAAAATACAACTATTCATATTGAGGGAATAGAGAAAGATGTAGTAGGACAAGTTGCTGCTGACATCAGATCTAAAAGAGCTCCAGAGCCTTACAAAGGAAAAGGAGTTAAGTATTCTGACGAAATAGTTAGAAGAAAAGAAGGTAAGAAATCATAATACTAAGTAAATTACTTAGTATGCTTGTAAGGAGGTTAACAAGTTGTTTAAGAAAGTTAATAGAGACGCTATTAGAAGAAGAAAGCACTTATCTATCAGAAATAAAATTTCTGGTACGGCTGAGAGACCAAGACTTTCTATATATAGATCAAACAACAACATCTTCGCTCAATTAGTTGATGATGTAAATGGAGTAACTTTAGTTTCTACATCTACAATCAGCAAGGACGTTAAAGGAGATGTAAAGCACGGTGGGAACATCGAGTCTGCTAAATTAGTAGGAAAGAAGCTTGCTGAATTAGCAATGGCTAAAGAGATATCTGTTATAGTATTTGACAGATCTGGATATAAATACACAGGAAGAGTAGCTGCTCTTGCAGAAGCTGCAAGAGAAGCAGGACTTAAATTCTAATTCTTGTAGAGAGGAGGACTTGACTTGTCTAAGTTAGTTAAAGAAGAAAAACAATTTCAAGAGAAATTATTAAAAATTTCTAGAGTATCAAAGACGACTAAAGGAGGAAGAACTATATCTTTCTCAGTTTTAGCTGCTGTTGGAGACGCTGGAGGAAACGTAGGAATAGGATTAGGAAAAGCGAATGGTGTACCTGATGCAATCAGAAAAGCAATCGCTTCTGCTAAGAAAAACATGGTAAAGGTTTCGCTAAAAGGAACTACTATTCCTCATGAGATCATTGGTAAGTGGGGAGCAACATCTATATGGATGGCACCAGCTTACGAAGGAACTGGAGTAATTGCAGGGTCATCTTGTAGAGAGGTTCTTGAATTAGCAGGGGTACATAATATCCTTACTAAAATCAAAGGATCAAGAAACAAGCATAACGTTGCAAAAGCTACAATTGAAGGTTTAGCATCATTAAGATCTGCTGAACAAATTGCAGCACTTAGAGGAAAAGAAGTAAAGGAAATCTTAAGCTAGGAGGTAAATAAAGATGGCAAAGCTTAGAATAGAGCTTGTAAAAAGCATAATCGGAAGAAAGCCTAACCATATAGCTACTGCAAAGTCGCTTGGGCTTAAGAAGATGCATGATGTTAGAGAGCACAATGTAACACCAGAATTAATGGGGAAAATTGCTCTAATTTCTTACCTAATAAAAGTAGAGGAGGTGCAATAATCTATGAAATTAAATGAATTAAAGCCTTCTGTACCAAGAAAAGATAGAAAAAGAGTTGGAAGAGGAGAATCATCTGGTTTAGGAAAGACTGCTGGTAAAGGAAGCAACGGTCAAAACTCTAGATCTGGAGGAGGGGTAAAACCTTTCTTCGAGGGTGGACAAATGCCTTTATATAGAAGAACTCCTAAAAGAGGATTCTCAAACGCATTATTCAGAAAAGATTATGCAATAATAAATTTAACTGATTTAAATAGATTTGAAGAAGGAACAGAGGTAACTCCTGAGTTATTAGTAGCTGCAGGATTAATCAAGAAAGTTCTTGCTGGAATCAAAGTTTTAGGAAACGGAGAGTTAGAAAAGAAAGTTTCTATAAAAGCTCACAAAGTTTCTGCAACTGCAAAATCAGCTATAGAATCAAAAGGTGGAACTGTAGAGATAATCGAAGTTAAAACTTTTGCTGATGTAGCAAAGAATAACAAGTAATTTGTACAAGTTATTTTAATGTGAGGTGAAGAATTTTGGGTTTAATTGAAAAGTTTGAAACGAAGCTTAGAGGTATATTTAAAATTCCGGAACTGAGAGAGAGAATCATCTTCACCTTATTAATGTTCCTAGTAGCTAGGGTAGGGACTTATATCCCTGCACCTGGTGTGGACATTGATCGTTTAGCTCAAATGACTGCACAAAGCGATTTATTAGGGTATATTAATATGTTCTCAGGTGGGGCATTTCAAAGAGTATCAATATTTGCATTGGGAATTGTGCCTTATATCAATTCATCAATTGTATTTAGTTTAATTGCTGTAATTATTCCTAAGATTGAAGAAATTCAAAAAGAGGGAGAAGCAGGAAGAAATAAGATAACTCAATGGACAAGGTATCTAACAATTGTAATTGCCATAGTTCAAGGAATTGGAGTATGTACTTGGTTACAATCGGTAGGACTAGTAACAACACCAGGATTCGCATTTTTCTTAACAACAATAACAACATTGACAGCAGGAACAATATTTTTAATGTGGGTAGGGGAACAGATTTCTATTAAAGGAATCGGTAATGGAGTTTCGCTACTTATCTTTTTAAATGTAATTTCTGGTGCACCTAGAGCTGTTATTCAAACTATACAAGATATGAGAGGGAGTAAGTTTCTTATTCCTGTTTTGTTATTAGTGGGAGTTGCTGCAATAATTACTGTTGCAGGAATAGTTGTGTTCCAATTAGGACAAAGAAAAATACCAGTTCACTATGTAGGAAGAGGATTTGCTGGGAATAACGGGATGGGACAAAATTCATATATACCATTGAAATTAAATAGTTCAGGTGTAATGCCAGTAATATTTGCTTCAGTAGTAATGATGATTCCGTCTTTGATTGTAAACGTTCTTCCAGGAGAGTTTTCTGGAAAAGTAATACTTGCAAGAATATTTAGTGATCAGCATCCTGTATACTTAATACTATATGCTGTTGTAATTATATTCTTTTCATTTTTCTATACTTCTATAGTTTTTGATCCTGAAAAGGTTGCTGAAAACTTAAAACAAGGTGGAGGAACTATTCCAAGTATTAGACCTGGAGCAGATACAGCTGATTATCTAGAAGGAGTGGTAACTAGAATAACTTGGGGTGGAGCTATGTTTTTAGCTTTAATCGCAATTGCGCCAATGGTACTTTTTAAAGCTTTTGGACTTCCAATATTTTTTGGAGGGACAGGGATTATAATTGTAGTAGGAGTCGCTCTAGATACAGTACAACAAATAGATGCTCATCTTATCATGAAAGAATATAAAGGATTTTTATAAAATCTTAAGCACGGCACAGAAGTAGTCGTGCTTTTTTATTTTAATAAAAAAGGAGATAATAAGAATGAATATAATGTTATTTGGAGCACCTGGTGCTGGAAAAGGAACACAAGCAAAATACATAATTGATCAGTATGGAATTCCTCAAATTTCAACTGGAGATATGTTAAGAGCTGCTATTTCAGAAGGAACAACTATGGGAATGGAAGCAAAAGGATTTATGGATGATGGTAAATTAGTACCTGATTCAACAATTATTGGAATAATTAAAGATAGATTATCACAAGAGGATTGTAAAGATGGATTTATATTAGATGGATTTCCAAGAACTTTAGCTCAAGCTGAAGCATTAGAAGAATTATTAAAAGATTTAAACATGAGTTTAGATAAAGTAATATCTTTAAATGTGCCAGATGAATTAATTGTTGATAGAATAACTGGAAGAAGAGTATGTCCAGCATGTGGAGCATCATTCCATGTTGAATTTAACCCATCAAAAGTAGCAGGTAAATGTGATTACTGTGGTGGAGATTTAGTAACAAGAAAAGATGATACTAAAGAAACAGTTGAAAATAGATTAGTATCATACCATGAGCAAACAGCACCATTATTCCATTTTTATAAAGATAAAGGTGTAATGGCTGAAATTGATGGAACTAAAGATATCAACGTAATAAAAGAGGAAATCTTTAGCATTTTAGGATAATTAAGCTAGAAAGGACAAAATATGCTTATAATAAAAACATTAGAAGAGATAAAAGAAATTAAGAAACCAAGTCAAATTATTGCGAAATTATATGATGAGGTATTGCCTAAGTATATCAAGGCGGGAATCTCTACAGGAGAGCTTAATAATATAATAGAAGATTATTTAAGAAGTAATGGGGCAGAGCCAGCGACAATAGGAGTAGGCGGACCAATTAATCCCTACCCTGCAGGATCTTGTATATCGGTGAATGAGGAAGTTGTTCATGGGATACCAAGAATGGATAAAATAATTAAAGATGGGGATATTGTAAGTGTTGATGTAGTTGCTAGAATGAATGGATTTTATGGAGACTCTGCAATAACTTATGGAGTTGGAGAGATAGATGCTGAATCACAAAAATTAATAGATGTTACTAAAAAATCAAGAGAAATTGGAATTGAAGAAATGGTAGCTGGAAATAGACTTGGTGATGTAGGAAATGCCGTTCAAAAATATGTTGAATCAAATGGATTTAGTGTTGTAAAAGATTTTGCAGGACATGGTGTTGGAAAAGCAATGCATGAAGATCCATGTATTCCAAACTTTGGTAGAAAAGGTAGAGGGATAAAAATAGAAGATGGAATGGTTTTAGCATTAGAACCAATGGTAAATGTGGGAACTTATAAAATAAGTATCACAGATGATGACTGGACTGTTGTTACAAGAGATGGGAAGAGGTCTGCTCATTTTGAACACACAGTTGCAATAGTGGGTGGAAAACCAATTATTCTAACTCAGCTAGACTAGCTATAAAGTATTAAAATACTTAAGATATCTAAAAAAATTAGCTAGACTTTTTGTTAAAAAAATGTTAGAATAATATGAATTTCTGTTCGATAGGAGGTAGTATGTCGAAAAAGGATGTTATCGAGTTAGAAGGGACTATATTAGAAGCTCTTCCAAATGCGATGTTTAAAGTAGAGTTAGAAAATGGACACACAATTTTAGGGCACATTTCTGGAAAAATGAGAATGAATTACATTAAAATTTTACCAGGAGACAAAGTAACGGTACAAATTTCTCCGTATGATTTATCTAGGGGAAGAATAGTATACAGAAAGAAGTAAGAGTTATGATCACGAGAGGAGGTAATTAAGTGAAAGTAAGAGTATCAATTAAGCCTATTTGTGACAAATGTAAAGTTATCAAGAGACACGGAAAGATCAGAGTAATCTGTGAAAATCCTAAGCACAAGCAAGTACAAGGATAACTTGAAAAGTTTTGCAAAAAAGTACTGACATGGGAAGTACTGTAAAGGTATGTTAGGCTGTAGAGCTAATAACTCAGATATGAGGCATATCGAAGAAAGTCTTTTGTTGGTTAATATACCAACGAATATATAAATTTTTCGGAAGAGGAGGAACGAATTTTGGCTAGAATCGCAGGAGTAGATATTCCTAGAAACAAAAGAGTTGAGATTGCTTTAACTTACGTTTATGGAATTGGAAAACCAACTTCACAAAGAGTATTAACAGAAGCAGGAGTAAACTTCGACACTAGAGTTAAAGATTTAACTGAAGAAGAGTTAAACAAAATTAGAGCCGTTGTTGAAGGTGTAAAAGTAGAGGGAGATCTTAGAAAAGAGATCAGACTTGCAATAAAAAGACTTATAGACATTAGATGTTACAGAGGTTCAAGACATAAAATGAACTTACCTGTAAGAGGGCAAAAGTCAAAAACAAATGCAAGAACTAGAAAAGGTCCTAAAAAACCAATAAAAAGATAGTTTTAAGCTAATTGTAAAATAGTTTAAGAAACGAACGGAATTTTATCGTAAGGAGGTAGCTTAAAGTGGCTAAGAAAAAAGTAGCTAAGATCAAAAAGAAATTGAAAAATATTCCTAACGGAATAGCTCATATACATTCAACTTTCAATAACACAATAGTAGCAATTACTGACGTGGAAGGGAAAGTAATAAGCTGGAGATCAGGTGGAACTTCTGGTTTCAAGGGAACTAAGAAAGGAACTCCATTTGCAGCTCAAATTGCAGCTGAGCAAGCAGCTCACATAGCAATGGAAAATGGTATGAAAAAGGTTGAAGTTAAAGTGAAAGGACCTGGATCAGGTAGAGAAGCTTGTATCAGATCTCTTCAGGCAGCAGGATTAGAAGTTACAAAGATAACTGACGTAACACCTGTTCCACATAACGGATGTAGACCACCAAAAAGAAGAAGAGTGTAATAACTCGTTATTCAATCTCATTATTGTAGAAAATTATTAAGTGAAGGAGGAATAAAAAAGAGATGGCAAGAAATAGACAGCCTGTTTTAAAGAAATGTAGAGCTCTAGGAATCGATCCAGTGGTTTTAGGAGTAAGCAAATCTTCAAATAGAGGGCCAAGACCAAATGCAAACAAAAAGCCTACAGAATATGCAATTCAATTAAGAGAAAAGCAAAAGGCTAAATTTATATACAATGTAATGGAGAAGCAGTTCAGAAAATTATATGATGAGGCTTCGAGAAAGGATGGAGTTACAGGTTTAACTTTAATCCAATTCTTAGAAAGAAAGTTAGAGAACGTAGTTTATAGACTAGGATTCGCTAGCACAAGAAGACAAGCAAGACAAGTTGTGTCTCATGGACACATAGCTGTTAACGGAAGAAAAGTTAACATCGCATCTTATAGAGTAAAAGCAGGGGATGTAGTATCTGTACTTGAAAACTCTAAAAACTTAGAGATTATCAAAAATGCAGTAGAAGAAAAAACAGTTCCAGCATGGTTAGAGTTAAATAAAGCTAACTTTACAGGAACAGTTCTTCAGAACCCAACTAAAGACGATTTAGATTTCGATTTAAATGAAGCTTTAATAGTTGAGTTCTATTCTAGATAGTAGTCCTTTGACAGGAGTTGATTAAATGTTAAAAATAGAAAAACATGCTAAGGGTATTAACATTACCGAATTAAAAACAAGTGACTTTTCAGGTCAATATGTTATAGAGCCTTTATATAGAGGATATGGACATACAATTGGTAATGCTTTGAGAAGAGTTTTATTATCATCTATACCAGGAGCGGCTATCAAAGGTGTTAGAATTGATGGTGTTCTAAGTGAATTCTCAGTTATGGAAGGTGTTAAAGAGGCTGTAACTGAAATTATGCTAAATGTTAAAGAGGTAGTAATTAAGGCAGAAACTGCTGGAGAAAGAAAAATGACTCTTTCTGCAAAGGGACCTAAGACTGTTACAGCTGCTGATATAATACCAGATATCGGATTAGAAATTGTAAATCCTGATCAAATTATTTGTACATTAACTACAGATAGAGAGATAGATATGGAATTTATAGTTGATACTGGTGAAGGATTTGTTGTTGCTGAAGAGATTGAGAAAAAAGATTGGGCAGTGGACTTTATTGCAGTTGATGCAATATATACACCTATCAAAAAAGTTTCTTACTCTGTACAGGATACAATGGTTGGAAGAATGACTGACTTTGATAAGTTAACTTTAGAAATAGAGACTGATGGAAGTGTTGAAATGAGAGACGCTGTTTCTTATGCAATTGAACTTCTTAAGTATCACTTAGATCCATTTATGGATTTAGGTAACAGAATGGATCACTTAAGAGTAGATCTTGAGGAAGAGGAGGAAACTCCTACATCGACAAATAAAGTTGATGACATTATGAATACTAGAATTGAGGAGCTTGATTTAACTGTTAGATCATTTAATTGTTTAAAGAAAGCTGGAATCGAAGAAGTTGGACAGTTGGCTAAAATGTCAATGAATGAGCTTCTAAAGATTAAAAATCTAGGAAGAAAATCACTAGATGAAATTCTTGAAAAAATGAAAGAACTTGGATTCGACCTTAATGGAAATGGATCTGTAGTAGAATAATTAGATGAGGAGGTTAACCAACTAATGAACCACAATAAATCATATAGAAAATTAGGGAGAAGATCAGACCATAGAAAAGCTATGTTAATGAACTTAACTATATCTCTAATTGCATCAGATAGAATAGAAACTACTGTTACTAGAGCAAAAGAACTTAGAAAGTTTGCTGAGAGAATGATAACTCTTGGTAAAAAAGGAACTTTAGCTTCTAGAAGACAAGCTTTCGCATTTTTAAGAAGCGAAGAGGCTGTAGCTAAGTTATTTAATGAACTTGCTCCAAAGTACGCTGAAAGAAATGGTGGATACACAAGAATCATGAGAACTTCTGTAAGAAGAGGAGATTCTGCTGAGATGGCTATAATCGAATTAGTTTAATACTAGTTCTTTAAGTAAGAGATTGATAACTCAATCTCTTACTTTTTTTTATATAAAAAACCTAATATTTGTCAAAAATCAAACAAATTGTATTGCAAAATACACATAATTAAGGTATAATATACTCAACAAGTACCTAGGGGGACTATGTATTATTTTTTATAACGCGGAGGTTAGTAATGTTAAAAGGAACAGTTAAGTGGTTTAATAAAGAAAAAGGATTTGGTTTCGTAACTTGTGAAGAGGGAAAAGATTACTTTGTACATTTCACAGGAATTATAGGGGAAGGGTTTAGAACTTTAGAAGAGGGACAACCAGTTGCATTTGTTGTGGAAGAAGGAACAAAAGGGCCAATTGCCAAAGATGTAACAGCAGCATAATAAAAAAGTTATACTTAAAGGTGAAATATATATTTCACCTTTTTTTTATCAAAAAAATTAGAAAATGTGATAAAATATAATATATTCTAAAAAGGGAGAATAAATTATGATATTGGGATTAACTGGAAATATAGGTAGTGGAAAATCAACAGTTAGTAATTTTCTTTTGGATATGGGGATTAAAATTTTTGATGCAGATATTATTGCTAGAGATATATTGAATAGTGAAGATGTGATAAAAGAGGTTTCTAATATATTTGGAAATGAATTTATAACTATAGAAAATATAGTAGATAAAAAAAAATTAAAAGCAGAAGTTTTTACTAATAAGAAAAAATTAGAAAAATTAAATTCTTTAATACATCCAAAAGTAAAATTAGAGTTTATAAAAATAAGAACTAAATATATAGGAAAAAAAGAGATCATAGTTTTTGATATTCCTTTATTATTTGAGGTTAAATTGGATAAATTATGTGACTTAAATGTGGTTGTTGATATTGAGCCAGAAATTCAGATAAAAAGGATAAAAGAGAGAGATTCTTTATGTGAAGAATTGATTTGTAAAATAATAGAGAGTCAAATGAGAAGAGAAGAGAAGAATAAGTTGGCAGATATTGTTATAGAAAATAATGGAACAATAGATGAATTAAAGTATAAAGTAAATGAAATGATTAAAAATATAAAGTGAGGTAAAAATGAAAATAGTAGCACCAGCAGGAAGTATAGAAAGGTTTTATGCTGCAATAAAAGCAGGAGCAGAAGAGATTTATATGGGATTAAAAGGGTTTGGTGCAAGAAGAAATGCAGTAAATTTAACATTATCAGAATATAAAGATGCTTTGGATTATGCACATTTAAGAGGAGTTAAAGTTTTTTTAACGCTAAACACAATTATGATGGATGTAGAAATAGAAGCAATATATACTAATTTAAATGAATTATATAAGCAAGGATTAGATGCAGTTATTGTACAAGATTTTGGATTTGCTAAATTTTTAAAAGAAAATTTTCCAAAATTAGAACTCCATGGAAGTACTCAAATGACAATAGCCAATCATGTAGAAGCTAATTATTTAAAGTCTTTAGGATTCGCAAGAGTGGTTTTACCTAGAGAATTAAGTTTTAAAGAGATAAAAGAGATTAGAGAAAAGACAGATATTGAACTTGAAATATTTGTATCGGGAGCTTTATGTATTTCTTATTCAGGAAATTGTTATATGAGTAGTTTCATAGGTGGACGTAGTGGAAATAGAGGAATGTGTGCTCAGCCATGTAGAAAAAAATATATTGTATCAGAAGAAGAAAGTGAATATGTATTAAGTCCAAAAGATCAAATGTATGGGTTTGAAGAGATTCAGAAATTAAAAGAGATAGGAATAGATAGTATAAAATTAGAAGGAAGAATGAAAGAGCCTAATTATGTATATCAAACAGTATCTTATTATAAAGAGTTAATTTCAGGAATAGATATAAAAGAGGAAAGTTCTACTTTATTTAATAGAGGTTTTGGAACAGGATATTTTTATGAAAATGAAAATATAAAAGATGAAATTATGAATAATAAATATTCTTCGAATTTTGGAAAAGAGTTAGGCATTTTAAAAGGAAGAGAATTAAAATTAAAAGAAAAAGTGATTTTAGGTGATGGAGTAATATTTGTCTCTAAAGATTATGAAAAATTAGGTGGATCTTATATAAATAAAATAGATACAGTATTAGAAAAAAATAAAAAATTTGCTAATATAGATGAAACAATTTTAATAAAAGAAACACCAAAAGGAACTAAGTATGTATATAGAAACTTTGCAAAAGAATTAAGTGATTCTATAGAGAATAAGTTAAAAACAACAGATCAAAAACATTTAATTGAATTTTCTTTTAAAGGGATTGTTGGTGAAAAAGCTAAAGTAGTAGTAGAAACATTAAATAATCATGGTATAAAAATTTATGCTGAAATTGAAAGTGAAAATATTTTAGAACTTGCAAAAAATAAAGGTGTAAGTAAAGAGATAATTAAAGAGAAACTTATAGAAATAGGAGATACTACTTTTTATGGTCAAATAAAGAGTATTGAAATATCAGAAGGGTTATTCTTACCAATGTCCCTATTGAAGCAGTTAAAAAGAGATGTTGTAAACTTATTAGGAGATAATTTAATAGAAAGTTATAGAAGAGAAAATAAAAAAGAAATTTCTGTAATAGAGAGAAAAGAAGTAGAAGAAACGGGTTCTATTTTATCAGCTATTGTTTGTAATAAAGAGCAGGAGGATAAAGTAAGAGAAATGGGTATTAAAAAAATATATTATAGAGGGATTGATGTTGCGAGAGAGGGAAATCTTAAAAATATTAATTTAGATAGTAATTTAGCAAGTAATTTATATCAAGTATTAGAAAATAAAAATGATAAAATAACTCTTGGGTGGAATTTAAATGTTTCAAACAGATATGCTTTTGAATATTTTACTCAACTAGAAAATGTAGATACAATAATATTATCTCCAGAAGTTAGCTATAGAAGATTAGATGAAATAGGGGAAACTAAGATAAAAAAAGCTATATTAGCTTATGGAAAACCAAGAGCAATGTATACAGAGTTACCTTTATTTGAAGAGGAAAAAAGGACTATAGAAAATGAGCAAGGTGATAGATTTATAGTCATGAAAAATGAATCAAATAATAGTGAAATATACTTTGAAAGACCACTAAATATTTTAGAGGATAGACTAGTTCTTGAGAAATTGGGAATTAGTGAATTAGTATTAGAGTTTACAACAGAAAGTTTATTGCAAATAGAAAAAGTTATTGAGGGAAAAGGAGAATACAAATCATATAACTATGAGAGAGGTGTTTTTTAAATGAAGAAAAAAACTATAAAAAATTTAGCAACAGTTTTTGGATTGGGAGACCTTCCAGTTGCACCAGGAACTTTTGGAACTTTAGGTGGGATACCAATTTATATTGGACTTGTATTTTTAAAAAAAATATTTCCAAATAATATGATATATAATTCCTTTTATTTTATGTTTCTAATGACTTTTTTTGCAATAGCAGTATATGTATCAGATAGAGCAGAGAAAGAGATATATAAGGAGAAAGATCCTCAAGCAGTAGTAATAGATGAAGTTTTAGGATTTTTAACAACATTGTTTTTAATAAATCCAGTTGGATTTTTTGAGACAAGTATGGCAATAATTTTAGGATTTATTATATTTAGATTTTTTGATATAACGAAATTAGGGCCTATATATAAATCACAATTTTTTGGAAATGGGGTAGGGGTAGTTTTAGATGATTTCTTAGCAGGGGTAATAGGGAATTTTTTAATGGTCTGCATTTGGACAATATTTTTTTAATGGAGATGAGATAAATGAATTGTACATTACTACTTGTGGGAACAGAATTGTTAAATGGAGCAACATTAGATACAAATAGTATTTATATGGCTGAAGAATTAAATAAATATGGAATAGGAATTAATTATAAATTAACTGTAGGAGATAGTTTAAATAAAATAGTTGATGCAATTACTTTTGGAAAAGAGAATAGTGACTTAGTAATTATGTCTGGAGGATTAGGACCAACAGATGATGATTTAACTAAAACAGCTGTTAGTAAATATTTAAATAAGAAATTATTAGTTGATAGTGATGAATTAAATGAATTGAAAGAAAAATTTAAAGAAAGAGGTATAACTTTTTTAAATAAAAATTTAAAAGAAGTAGAAAAGCCAGAAGGTGCAGTATCAATAAAAAATGATGTGGGAATGGCTCCAGCATTTTTTATTGATGGAATAGTTGGGTTTCCTGGAGTTCCTAGAGAGTTAAAAAATATGTTTCCTAAATTTTTGAAAATGTATTCAGAAGAAATGAATCTTAATATAGATCCAATATATGTAAAAGATCTGCTTACTGTTGGAATACCAGAATCTATTTTAGAAGAGAAGATAAAAAGTTTATTTAAAGATCCTGATATAGAATATGAGTTTTTAATAAAAGATTATGGTATAATAGTAAGAATGCAAAGTAAGATGAGCAATAAAAACACAGTGGAAAAAATCAAAGAAAAGATATATAATATTATAGGTGACTGTATTTTTGGAGAGGATAATGAAAGATTAGAAACTAAGGTAGTTAATCTTCTTAGTGAAAAAAACTATTCAATATCAGTAGCAGAATCTTGTTCAGGAGGAATGCTAGCAGAAAAATTAATAAGTGTTCCTGGAATATCTAAGATATTTAAAGAGGGAATTGTATCATATAGTAATGAAGCAAAAATAAATAGATTAAACATAGAAGAGAAAAGAATAGATGAATATGGAGCTGTAAGTAAAGAGATTGCAAAAGATATGTTAGATGGTCTTAATAGTGATGTAGCAATATCAATAACAGGATTTGCAGGGCCTACAGGGGGAACTGAGGAAAAACCAGTAGGACGTGTGTATATTGGAATAAAAGTAAAAGATAAAATTGTAATCTTTGAGCATAACTTTAAAGGGGATAGAAATAGAGTAAGGGCAAAAGCAGTTCTTCAGAGTCTATTTGAACTTTGTAAAATATTAGAGGAGGATGAATAGAGAGTGAGTATAGGAGAAAGAATAAAGAAAAGCAGAAATGAAAAATCACTATCACTTAGAGAATTAGCTAGTATGGTTGCATTATCAGCTAGTTTTTTATCTCAAATAGAGCAGGGGAAAGCATCTCCATCAATTGAGAATTTAAAGAAAATAGCCCATTCATTAGATGTAAGAGTAAGTTATTTAATAGAAGATGAAGAAATTAAAAAAAATTCAGATTTAATTAGAGCCGAAGAGAGACATTTTATAGAGAGCGTTGATTCAAATACAAGAATATCATTATTAACATCATCAAATATAGAGAAAAGTATGGAACCTATACTTTATGAAATTGGACCTGGAGGAGAAAGTGGAAGAGATTATTATACACATCCAGGTGAAGAGTTTATATTTTTATTAGAGGGTAATTTAGATATATATATGGAGGAAACTGTTCATCATTTAAATGAAGGTGACAGTTTTTATTTTAAATCTAGTCAAAAGCACAGATTTAAAAACAACACAGATAAACCTGCAAAAGCACTATGGGTGGTAAATCCACCGACATTTTAACAATGGAGGAAAATAATGAATATAGAAGTGAAAGTATTAAATTCTACTAGATTAACTAAGTTATTAATAGCAGCAAGTAGATGGCTATCTAAGTATTCAGATGTACTTAATGACTTAAATGTTTATCCAGTACCAGATGGAGATACAGGAACAAATATGTCAATGACATTACAAGCTGTTGAAAATGATTTAATAAAATTAAATCATGAACCAGATATGGAAGAATTAAGAGACATTGTATCTGAAGCTATTTTACTTGGAGCAAGAGGAAACTCAGGAACAATTTTATCTCAAATTATTCAAGGATTTTTAGACGGTTTAAAAGATAAAGAAGAAGTAACTGTAGATGATGTAAAAGTATGTTTTAGATTAGCAAAAGAAAAAGCATATAAGGCAGTTTGTGATCCTGTTGAGGGAACAATGCTAACAGTTATAAGAAGAGTTGCTGAGGAAGCTGAAAAATATGAAGGCCCTGCAGATAACTTTATTCCATTTTTAGGATATTTAAAAGATGCAGCATATGATGCTGTTCAAGAGACACCAAATCAATTACCTAAGTTAAAAGAAGCTGGAGTTGTTGATGCTGGAGGGCAAGGAATATTCTATATATTAGAAGGATTTGAAAAATCAGTAACTGATCCAGATATGTTAAATGATCTAGAAAGAATTGTTCAATCACAAGCTAAGAGAAAAGATATAATGGAACATGTTCCCCATATATTTGAAGATATAAAATTTAAATATTGTACTGAGTTTGTAATAGAATCTGGAGATTTTGATTTAGATGATTATAAATCAAAAATAATAAATTATGGAGATTCAATGGTATGTGCTCAAACATCTAAAAAAACAAAAACACATATTCATACAAATAATCCTGGATTAGTTTTAGAAATAGCAGGAAGTTATGGAAACTTAACTAATATAAAAATAGATAATATGGAGATTCAACATAAGAATACTTTACTTTCTGATAGTGAGCATTATAAAATGAAAAAAGAAGGTAAAATATTAGTTCAAAATGAAAATAGTAAACCAATTGCATATTTTGCAATAGTTGATAATATGGAACTTGGAAATTTATTCTTAAATAATGGTGCTACGGCAGTTTTAATAGGTGGACAAACACAAAACCCTAGTGTAGCAGATATTGAAGAAGGAATAAATAAAATAAAGGCTGATAAAATTATAATTTTACCAAATAATAAAAATATAATATCTTCTGCTAAATTAGCAGCAGAAAGATCTTCTAAAGAGGTTACAGTTTTAGAAACTAAAACAATGTTAGAAGGAGATTATGTAATTAAAAATAAAGAGTTTGGAATTTCTGAAATTCTAAAACAATTACCTTTTAATACATCAGTTGAAATTACTCAAGCTGTTAGAGATACAAAGGTTGATGAATTAACTATAGCAAAAGGTGATTATATAGCGTTGGTTAATGGTAAGATAAAATTAAGAGCAACAACTTTAGAAGAGATGATTGAATCTGTTTATAAAGAGTGTTTAAATGCTCAATCCTTAAATATATTTGCTTGTATAGGAAAAGGTTCTACAGAGAAAGCAAATAAAATGTTAAAAGATATAAATACTGCAGTAAAATATAATGATATAGTAATTGGACAAGAAAATTATCAATACTATATATATATAACTAATAGGAATCCTGAATTGCCTGAAATAGCTATTGTAACAGATTCGACGTCGGATTTAACACCAGATATGATAAAAGGTCTAGGAATTGATATTATACCTCTTAAAATTAAAATGGCAGGGGATACATATTATAGAGATGGAGTAGATATTTCAAAAGGTGAATTTTGGAGACAGTTATTAAAAGATGGAGTAATCCCTAAAACTTCTCAGCCATCTCCAGCAGAATTTAAAGAATTATATGAGAGATTATTAGAAAAAGGGTATAAGAAAATAATTTCAATACATATTTCTAGTAAATTAAGTGGAACTCAACAAGCTGCAAGAGTTGCCAGAGGAATGCTAAATAAAGAGGATGACATAGCAATTGTAGATTCAAGATCAGTAACATTTGCATTAGCTCATATTGTTTTAGAATCTGCAAAAATGGTTCAAGAGGGAAGTTCTTTTGAAGAGATTATAGAGTGGATTGATGAAAATAAAAATAAAATGAAAGTATACTTTGTTGTTAAAGAACTTGCATATTTAGAAAAGGGTGGAAGAATAGGAAGAGCATCATCAATGATTGGTGGATTCTTAAAAATAAAACCAGTATTAAAATTAGAAAATGGTGAAGTATGTATTGAGACAAAAGCTTTGGGTGAAAGAGGAGCAATGTCTTATATGGAAAAACTAATAAAAAATGAAAAGAATTCATTAATTATGTATACAACTTGGGGTGGAACACGTAAAGAGTTAGAAAGTGCTGACCAATTGAGAAGTATTGCAGAAAAAACTAAGAAACTTGACTATAGAGGAAGATTTGAAATAGGAGCTACATTAGCTGCTCATACAGGTCCAGTTTATGGAATGGGATTACTTAATAAAATAAGATAATTTTAAAAGCTAGATTTAATTCTAGCTTTTATCATATACTTTATTTAATAGTTAAATAAAGTATATGATAAAAGCATAGGAAAATTGTTGACTGAGAGAAAAAAAATAAATATAATTTAAAGAAACCCTAGAGGAGGAAAAGTTTATGGCAATATTAGTTTGTGGTGGAGCAGGATATATAGGAAGCCATGCAGTAAGAGCATTACTTGAAGCAAAAAGAGAGGTTATTGTATTAGATAACTTACAAACAGGACATGTGGATGCTATACCAGAAGAAGTAAAATTAGTTCTAGGTGATTTAAGAGATTTAGAGTTTTTAAATAGAGTATTTAAAGATAATAAAATAGAAGGAGTTATACAATTTGCAGCAGATTCACTTGTTGGTGAAAGTATGACAAATCCAGCAAAATATTTTGAAAATAATGTAATGGGAACTATGAATTTATTAAATGTAATGAAAAAATATAATATTAACAAAATAGTTTTCTCATCAACAGCAGCAACATACGGAGAACCTAAAAACATACCGATTTTAGAAAGTGATGAAACTAATCCAACTAATCCATATGGAGAGAGTAAACTAATGGTTGAAAAAATGTTGAAATGGTATGATTATGCATATGGAATAAAATATACAGCACTTAGATATTTTAATGTAGCAGGAGCATATTCAACAGGAGAGATAGGAGAGGATCATAATCCTGAAAGTCATTTAATCCCAATAATTTTACAAGTAGCTTTAGGAAAAAGAGAAAAAATAGCAATATATGGTGACGATTATGCAACAGAAGATGGTACTTGTGTAAGAGACTATGTAAATGTTATGGATTTAGTAAATGCTCATATACTAGCTTTAGATAGATTACAAAGAGGTGGAGAAAGCACTATTTATAATTTGGGAAATGGAGAGGGATTCTCAGTAAAAGAGGTAATAGATGTAGCTAGAAAAGTAACAGGACATGAGATCCCAGCAGAGATATCTCCAAGAAGAGAGGGAGATCCAGCTAAGTTGGTGGCAAGTTCAGAAAAAGCTATGAAAGAATTAAAATGGAAGCCAAAATATAGTTCTCTTGAAAACATTATAGAAACAGCTTGGAAATGGCATAAGAATAATCCTGAAGGTTATCAAGATTAAGAAATAATAGGCAGAAATTATTCTGCCTAATTTTTTTATATAGTATATTTAATTTAAGGAGGTTTATAATGAGAGTATATAAATTTGACGAAATTGATTCTACAAATAAATTTTTAAGAGAAAAAGAGGATCTTCAAGATGGAGATTTAGCAATAGCAAAAATACAAAGTGCTGGAAGAGGAAGAAGAGGAAATAAATGGGTATCAGAAGAGGGAGCAGCTTTATTTTCATTTGCAGTGAAGTATGATACTCTTCTTCCAGAAAAAGAATATATGAAACTATCCTTAGTAATGGGATACTCTTTATTAAAAACACTTAAAGAGATAGAACTATTAAATTATAAATTTAAATGGACAAATGATATTTATATAGATGACAGAAAATTAAGTGGAATTTTAATAGAAAGAGTTGGAGATTTATTTATAATAGGAATAGGAGTGAATATTAATAACTGTAAATTTGGAGAAGCTGAAGATATAGCAATCTCTTTAAAAAGTGAAAGTGGAAATACTTATGATGTAGAAGAGTTAATATATAAAATAGTAAAAAATGCTTATGAGGATTTTTATAGATTTGTGGCTGGAAAATGGGATGAAATGTTAAAGGTAATAAACCAATCAAACTATTTATTTGGAAAAAGAATAGATATTGTTGGAATAGGTAAGGAAGAGAGTGGAATAGCTGGAGAAATATTAGAGGATGGAATGTTAGAAGTATTTGTTGGAAATGAAATAAAAAAATATAATATTGGAGAGATACATATCTCAAAAAAATAGAGCAAAGGAAGAATATGGATAGAAAAAAAGTAGTTTTAGGAATAAGTGGTGGAGTTGATTCTTCAACTTCAGCATATATGTTGCAGCAAGAGGGATATGAAGTGATTGGTGTAACTTTAATTTGTAGCGAAGAACAAAAAAAATCTCAAGATTTAATAGATGCAAGAAATTTAGCTAAAAAGTTAAAAATAAGACATTTTGAATTAGATATTATAGATGAATTTAGAGAAAAAATAATAAAATATTTTATAGATGAATATTCTAAAGGATTAACTCCGTCACCTTGTGTAGTTTGTGACGAAATAATAAAAATGAAAAAATTAATAGATATAGCTAATGAAAATAATGCTTATTATATAGCTACAGGTCATTACTGTAAAATAAGTAAAGAAAATATTTTTAATAAAACATTATTAATGAAACCAAAGGATGAGAAAAAAGATCAAGGGTATATGCTTTATAGAGTGAAAAGTGAAACTTTGAGTAGATTAATTTTTCCACTTGCAAAATATGAAAAAGTTATAGTGAGAGAAAAAGCTAGAGAGTATAATATTGAGATTCATGATAAAAAAGATAGTCAAGGAATATGTTTTGCAAAAGAGGGGTATATAGATTTTTTAAAAAAACATTTGAAAGATAAAGTGAAAAAGGGTTATTATAAAGATGAACAAGGAAATATTTTAGGAGAGCATCAAGGGTATCAACTTTATACAATAGGTCAAAGGAGAGGGTTAGGAATTTTATTTTCTAAAATTTACTTTATTATAGATATAATACCTGAAAGTAATGAGATTATTTTAGGAGATTATGATAAATTAAATAAAAAAAGAATAGAACTTAATGACTTTGTACTCCATGTGGATTTTAATGAGGTAGAAAATTTAATATTAATTGGGAAACCTAGATTTTCAAGTTTAGGTTTAGAAGGAAAATTAATAAAAGAAAATAATAAGATTTATTTTGAGTATGAAAAAGAAAATCCACAAAATTCAAGAGGTCAGCATTTGGTTATTTATTATAAAGATTTAGTAATCGGTGGTGGAAAAATAATTTTTTAAAGGAGAGATTATGAATACTGAAAAGATGATGGCAGAAAAAGAGATTGAAGCAGTATTAATTACAAATTTATTAAATGTAAGATATCTAACTGGATTTACAGGAACTACAGGAGTTGCTCTTTTGATAAAAGAGAAAAAATATTTTATAACAGACTTTAGATATGTTGAGCAAGGAAAAAAAGAGGTAGAACCTAAAGGATTTGAACTTATTTGTGAAAATATATCAACTTTAAAAAAAATAGGTGAATTATTAGAAGCAAATAATATTAAAAAATTGGGAATTGAAAATCAAAGTGTAACAATAGATCAATTGAACTCATTTATGAAAAACTTTCCAAAATTAGAGTATATAAATTTAGATGATACTTTTTTAAATAGTAGAGAAATTAAAACAAAAGAGGAAATAGCTATTATAGAGGAATCTATTAAAGTTGCAGAAAAAGCTATGGAAATGACAATACCTAAAATTAAAATAGGAATAAAAGAGATTGAAGTTGTAGCTCAGTTAGAGTATCAAATGAAAATGTTAGGAGCTTCTAAATCATCATTTGATATAATTGTAGCTTCAAATGAAAGATCAGCATTACCTCATGGAGTAGCAAGTGATAAGTTAATAGAGGAAGGATTTTTAACAATAGATTATGGTTGTTTTTATAAAGGGTATGCATCGGATATAACAAGAACTTTCTATATAGGAGAGAATCCATCAGAAAAACATATGAAGATTTATAATATAGTAAAAGAAGCCAATGAAAGAGCTATAAAAGAGATAAAACCAGGAATGACAACTCATGAATTAGATAAAGTTGCAAGAGATTATATAAGTGAAAAGGGGTATGGGGAATTTTTCGGTCATGGCCTTGGACATGGAATAGGATTACAAATTCATGAATATCCATTTATATCTTTTAAATCAGAAAATAAAGTTTTAAAAGAGGGAATGGTAATT
>NZ_CAMQYW010000010.1 GCF_947039425.1 uncultured Cetobacterium sp.
TAATACACTTTTAAAAATTTAAAGTCAATTTTTTTATAAAAAAAAGCTCCAACAAGTGTCGGAGCTTTACTTAAACTATCCTCTTATTTCAGATACAGTTTTTATTTTGTAGTTTTTAAATATTATTGATCCTACATATCCAGTTAATATTCCTGCTACAGCACAAAGACCTGCAGTTATTAATACTTCTTTAGCTGGATTAAATCCAAACATTACTGCAAAACCTGCAATTGGAGTCGCTGTTCCTGTTGCATTATTTACTAATCCAAAGTAATTAACTATCATTCCTGCTATTCCTCCACCAACAAAGTTAGTTGTGAATACTGGAATTGGATTTGCTGAAATAACGTCAGCCTGTGTTAATGGTTCAATTGCTACTGCTATTGTAGTAGATCTATCTCCAAATTTCATTCTATCAAAGAATACAAAGTTTAAGAATGATGATGACATTACTGATAATGCACCTATTGCCATTGGTAATCCTGTTAATCCAAGCATTGCTGTTAATGCCATTGAACTTATTGGAGCTGTTGCAACTACAGTTATAACTCCTCCTAAAACAAATGCCATTACATATGGACTAGCTGATTGAGCTGCAACAATTATATCTCCAATTGTTGACAATGCAAATGTAACTCCTGGTGATATAAATTCTGCTATCCCTCTTCCAAGTGGTGCTGCTATACAAATAATTACAATAAGATCTAAACCATCAGGAATTTTTTCCTCTAATTTAGGTATAATGAATGACATTACATATCCTGCTATGAATCCTGGTAAAATTCCCATTCCTCCGCAAACTGCTCCCATCATTACTGCATAAACTGGTGTTACTCCCAATGCTAATGGTACTAAAATTGCTGCTGCAACTCCACCCATAGCTCCTGCTGATCTTCCAACTTCACCTAAAAAGTGAATTCCTAATAAATCTCCACCAACATATGTATGAAATGCCTCAACTAGAAAACTTGCCGTTGCTGCTCCTGCTAGAGCTCCCATTGCTTTCATTCCTTTTGGTGCTTTTAAACTAAAACCTGTAAAAAATGCTAATAATAGTAATAATAATACCGTTCCTTTAATTAATTCCATAATTTGTCCTTTCTTTTTCTTAATTTCGTTAATATTTTAACAATGAATTGTTTTAATCACAAAAATAATTATACGTTAATCTATATGAAAAGTAAAGTTTTTTTTGCTTTTCATTTGTTTTTTTGCCATTATTTTGTTTTGTTTCCAAACGTTTTAACTCTTATTTAACGTGTTTAAGTAATACTTTACAGACATGTGTTCTGAATTTTTGTTCAGCACTTTTTATTTTCAATACACAAATGCTCTTATTTCACAATAATTGACTGTAATATAGATCTATTGTTGTTATTTTTGCTATTGTTTATAATCAATATATATGTTAAAATCTATTTATCAAATATTATCTAGGAGGTTTTTTCTATGAAAAAAATAATTAACACTACAAATGCACCTGCAGCTCTTGGACCATACTCTCAAGCTATTGAAGTAAACGGAACTTTATATGTTTCAGGACAAATTCCTTTTGTTCCAGCTACAATGACTTTAGTATCAGAAGATGTTAAAGAGCAAGCTAAACAATCTTTAGAAAATATCAAAGCTATACTTGTAGAAGCTGGATACACTTTTGCTGACGTTGTTAAAGCTGGAGTTTTCATTAAAGATATGAACGACTTCGGAGCTATTAACGAAGTTTATGCTGAGTACTTTGGAGAAACTAAACCTGCTAGAGCATGTGTTGAAGTTGCTAGATTACCAAAAGACGTTAAAGTTGAAATTGAAGTAATCGCTGTTAAATAATAGCAAACAAATAAAAAGTGCCCTAGTTTCCTAGAGCACTTTTTTTTATATATTTTCTACATGCATTTTTATTGCAGAGAACTTACATTTTTCATAACATAATTGACATCCTATACATTTACTTTGATCAATTTTATGTTTTTGTTTTACTTCCCCTTCAATACATTTTACAGGGCATACTCTTGCACAAGCTGTACATCCTATACATTTTTCTTCTATAATTTCAGCTTTTTTTATCTCTTTTACTTCACTATTTATTGCTTTAGTTGGACATTTTACTGCGCATAATCCACACTCAACACATTTTTCTACATCTATTTTTGCTAAATTATTTTCAACTGTTATTGCTCCTACTGGACATATTTTAGCACATATTCCACATCCTATACATGCTACAGAGCATGTTTTTCTAGCAATTGCTCCTTTATCTTTAGAAGAACACATCACTCTTACTCTTTTATTTATAGGTAACATTTCAATAACATTTTTAGGACAAGTTGCTACACATTTTTTACACGATACACACTTATCCTCATCTATAAATATTATTCCTTTTTCATCTTTTGAAATAGCATTTACTGGACATACTTTTACACAATCTCCATAACCTAAGCATCCATATTTACAAGACTTATCTCCACCAGCATATAATATCATAGAAGCACATGTTGCTAGTTCTCCTTCAAAATCATAAACTTTAGTTGTTCTAGTGTTATCACCTTGACATAATATTTTTGCTACTATTTTAGGCCCGCTCATATCAACTGTAGCTCCCATAACATCTGCTATTTTCTTAGCTACTGCTTCTCCACCTGGAGAACAAGAAGTCATTCCTGCACCATTTAGTGCTATTGCTTCTGCATAACCAGCACATCCTGGATAACCACATGCTCCACAATTAATTCCTGGTAATATATTTTGTATTGCCTCTACCTTTTCATCAACTTTAACTTCAAACTTCTTAGAAGCATAAGCTAAAAATAATCCCATTACTAAGCCTGTTCCACCTAAAGCTAATACAGGGTATAATATTGTTTCCATCAATTTACCTCCAATCTATATTTGCATTCCACTGAATCCCATAAAGGCCATTGCTAAAAGTCCTGCAGATATAAATGCTATTGGAACTCCTTTAAATGGTCCTGGAACTGCCGCATACTCAATTCTTTCTCTTATTCCTGCTAATAAAACAAGGGCTAACGTAAACCCTATTGCTACAGCTGCTCCATTAATTACTGATTCAATAAAATTATATTCTTGTTGTATATTCAATATTGCTATACCTAATACAGCACAGTTAGTTGTTATTAAAGGAAGAAATACTCCTAGTGCCTTATATAAATTTGGAGAAGTTTTTTGTATTGCCATCTCTACAAATTGAACTAATGATGCTATTATTAAGATAAAAGCTATCGTTTGTAAATATTCTAAATGTAATGGAATTAATATATAATTATATATTGTCCATGTTACCCCTGATGCTAAAGCCATAACAAATGTTACTGCCATTCCCATTCCTATCGAAGCTTCAACTTTCTTTGAAACACCCATAAATGGACAAATTCCTAAAAATTTAGCGAATATTATATTTTGAATAAATATCGCTGTTATAATTAAACTAAATATTTTTGCAAATTCCATTTTTTATTTCACCTCATTTTTTTTAGCTTTATAATAATTTTGACCTGCTATTATACAACCAATTGTTATAAATGCTCCAGGTGCTAATACAAATATTAGAGCTGGCGTAAATGAAGCTGGTGTTACTGGAATTCCAAATGCAGATCCATTTCCTAAAATCTCTCTAATTGTACCTAAAATTGTTAGAGCTAATGTGAATCCTAATCCAGCTCCTAAACCATCTAATATTGATTTAAATACTGTATTTTTAGATGCAAAACTTTCTGCTCTTCCAAGAACTATACAGTTAACAACAATAAGTGGTATAAAAAGACCAAGTACCTTATATAAATCAGGTACATATGCTTGCATAACCATTTGAACTATTGTAACTAATGATGCTATTATCATTATAAATGCTGGTATTCTAACTTTATCAGGAATAAAACTTTTAACCATTGATATTAACATATTTGAAAAAACTATTACTGCCATTGTTGCAAGTCCCATTGCCATTCCATTTATAGAAGATGTAGTTACTCCCAATGTTGGACATAATCCTAATAATAATACAAATACTGGATTTTCTTTTATAATTCCATTTAACAGTATTTCTTTATTTGACTTAGCCATTATTTTTTCACCTCATTTTTAAAACTAGTTAATGCTCTATTTATACCAGTGTATACTGCATGTGGAGATATTGTTGCTCCTGCAAAAGCATCTGTTGATTTATTAAATTCATAAGAAGCATCTCTTCCAATTGCTTTTTTCTGCCACTCATGATCCATTATTTTAGATCCTAATCCTGGTGTTTCTTGGCTGCCTATTATATTTAATCCTGTTATTTTACCTCTTCTATCAAATCCTAAAACAAAATCAATATTTGCAGCATATCCTGGTTGTGAAACTGTTACAACATAACCAGCTAATTTACCATTTTTATTTTTTCCAGGAATATATTTTAGTCCATTAATCTCTATAGTTTCTTTTTCATCAAATGAAACTGCTCTTGGTAAAACCATTACTCTTGCAGCATTTACAGCTTTTATCTCATTTGCTTTTATTACTTTTGATGTTGCATTATTTGCAACAGCTAAAATCCCTGCTGATATAACAGCAATTAAAGTTAAGACAAATCCATAATGTAAAAATCTATTTTCTTTCATTATTTTACCTCCCCAAACTTCTTAGGGCTTGTATATCTATTTATTAAAGGTACGAATCCATTCATTATTAAAATAGAATAAGCTACTCCCTCAGGATAACCACCTTTAAATCTAATTAAAGATACTAAGATTCCTATTCCTAAAGCAAATACAATTCTTCCTTTTTGTGTATGAGGAGAAGTTACCATATCTGTTGCCATAAAGAATGCCCCTAAAAATAATCCACCTGAGAAAATATGTAATACTGGATCTGCTCCTGCAATAAGTGCACTTGCAAAAACTGTAGCAATTATTATTGCTGGTACTTTCCAATCTACATGTTTTTTATAAATTAAATACCCACCACCAATTAATAGTGCAAGAGCTGAAGTTTCACCTAAACAACCACCCATTCTTCCAACAAAAGTATTTAAATATAAATTACCTTTATCAATTAGAGCCATATCTGTTGTTAATCCTCTTTTCATAGCATCTAATAACGTTGCTCCACCAATATCATCATACATAAATGTTGTTATTGCAACTGGCCATGAAGCTTGAATAAATGCTCTTCCTACTAACGCTGGGTTAAATATATTTTGTCCAAGTCCTCCAAAAACCATTTTCCCTAAAGCTATTGATACTATTGCACCAATAATTACATATACTAAAGACATATATGGGGGAATTACAAAAGCATATAAAATACCTGTTAATATTGCACTTCCATCAAAAATTTGTATGTCTTGTTTCATTAATTTTTGGCAGACATATTCAGTTCCCATACAAGCTAAAATAGATACTGCTGTTACTACAATAGCTCTAATTCCAAAAAAATAAAATGCTGCTAAAAGAGCTGGTAATAATGCAATAATTACATCATACATTACATCTTCTACAGTTTCTTTAGTTCTTATATGAGGCGATGGCCCCATTTTTAAAATTTTTGCCACTTTTATCCTCCTATTTCTTTAACGATCTTAATTTTGCTTTTCCTATTTTTATTGCTTCTGTTAATGGTCTATTTGCTGGACAAATATATGAACATGATCCACACTCTATACAGTCCATTAAGTGATATCTTCCCATATCTTCCCATTGAGAAAATTCTGCTAATCTCGCATACATAATTGGTTCTAAAGACATTGGGCAAACATCAACACATTTTCCACAACCTATACAAGATTTTGGCTTGCATGCATTCGTTTCCTCTTTAGTTAAAGCTAATAACCCTGATGTACCCTTTATTACTGGAACTTCTAATTTAAATTGAGCCATTCCCATCATAGGTCCACCCATTACTACTTTTTCAACTATTTCTTCATTGTATCCACAGTATTCTAATATTTCATTTATTGGTGTTCCTATTAAAACTTTTAAATTTTTAGGTTCTGAAATAGCTTTTCCTGTTATAGTTACTACTTTATCTAATAAAGGAAGTCCATTTACAACTGCATCATATATTGCTGCTGCTGTTGTTGTATTATTTACAACTGCTCCAACAGATGATGGTAATTTTCCAGAAGGAACCTCTTTATTTAAGATAGCTTTAATTAAAGATTTTTCCCCTCCTTGAGGATACATTGTTTTTAAAGGCATTACTTCTATGCCTGTTCCTTTACAAGCATTTTTCATAACTTCAATAGATTCTAATTTATTATCCTCTATTCCAATAACAGCTAATTCAACTCCCAAAATATGCTTCATTATTTTTATACCTTCAACAACTTTTTCAGAATCCTCTATCATTACTCTATTATCTGAATTTAAATACGGCTCACACTCTGCTCCATTTAAAAGTAGAGCTTCTATTTTAGTGTCAGCAGGAGGATTTAATTTTATATGAGTAGGGAATGCTGCTCCTCCTAAACCTACTATACCTTTTTCTTTTATTACAGCCAATAATTCCTCTTTAGATGATTTTTTCCAATCCTCTATTTTTTTTAGTTCTACCCATTCATCTGCAAAATCATTTTCAACAACAACTGTTAAAACTTCTCCCATTAAAGGAAATGGCATTACTTCTATTTTTTTTACTATTCCTGACACTGATGAGTGAATTGGAACTGATAAGAACCCTTGTGAGTCTCCTATTTTTTGTCCTTTTAAAACTCTCTCTCCCACTTCTACACACGGTGTTAATGGCACTCCTATATGTTGTAGAAGAGGAATAGTTACCATCTTCGAAGCTTTAAATATTTCTATTGCTTGATTTTCTGTTTGAATCTTATTTTCAGGTGGATGAACTCCTCCCTTAAAACCAAAGAATTTCATAAAATTCCCTCCTTTTAATATATAACTCTATGTCAATTGTTAGAATAACATGTATACATGTATTTGACAACTTTTTTGAATATTTTTTTATAATATTTTATCTTTTTTTGCTACTTTTTGTTATGTTTCTGCATGATTTTCTCTATTTGTACCCCAGAATGTATGTCTTTTACTATAGAAACTGCATTTTCAAACATAGGATCTACAAGATCTATTTCATCTTTTGTAAACCTACCTAGTACAAAATTAATATTTTCTTGTCTAGACATAGCCTTTCCAATTCCACATTTAACTCTTAAAAAATTTTGTCCCACATGTGAAATAATTGATTTTATTCCATTATGTCCACCTGCACTACCATTTATTTTAAATCTTAATTTTCCAAGTGGAAGATCCATATCATCATATATAACAAGCATTTCATTTTCTGAATCTATTTTATAAAATTTTATTACTTGAATTATCGAATTTCCACTCAAATTCATATATGTTTGAGGTTTTAAAAGTATAACCTTCTCTCCGTTTATAGTTTTTTCAGTAATCAACGCTTGAAATTTTTCTTTAAATGGTGGGAAATTTTCATCTTGTGAAAATTTATCTACAATATCAAACCCCACATTATGTCTTGTATTTTTGTACTCATTACCTGGATTTCCTAAACCTACTATTAACTTCATTTATCTCTCTTTCTCCTTTAACGAAAAGAAAGAGAGAATCTTAGATTCTCTCTTTTACTTTTGCTTAATTTTTAACTATTAGCATTTTCCTGAGAAATCATATTTTGCAAGACCACCTAAAGAAGTTTCTTTATATTCTTCTTTTAAATCTTTACCTGTTTCTCCCATAGTTTTTACTACTTGATCAAAAGATATACTATGTTTTCCATCAGTATACATTGCATATTGTGCTGCATCTAGTGCTCTAACTGCTGCTGCTGCATTTCTTTCAATACAAGGAATTTGAACATATCCTCCCACTGGATCACAAGTTAATCCTAAATGATGCTCTAATGCCATTTCTGCTGCATATTCTATTTGATCTAATGATCCTCCTAAAATAAAGCAAGCCATTCCTGCTGCCATTGCACAAGCAGAACCAACTTCAGCTTGACAACCACCCTCTGCTCCAGAAATTGTAGCGTTTTCTTTAATAAGATTTCCTACTAATCCTGCTATTGCAAGACCTTTTAATACTTCTTCATTTGATAATTTATATTCTTCCTTTAATGCATACATTAATCCTGGAATAACTCCTGCAGCTCCACAAGTAGGGGCAGTAACAACTCTACCTCCTCCTCCATTCTCTTCAGATACAGCTAGTGTATAAGCAAATATTCTTCCAATAAATCCATTTCTTGAATTATCGTTTCTAGCTTTTCTTAAGAATGATTGTGCTCTTCTTTGAAGTCTTATAGTTCCAGGTAATACTCCATTTTTAGAAAGTCCTGATTCAACAGAAGCTTCTAAAGCTGTTCTTATTTGATCTAAGAAATACCAAATAGAGTCCCCTTCGTTTTCAACAACGAATTCCCAAATTTCTTTTTTATTTTTTTCACACCATGACATAACATCTGCCATTGTTCCTAAAGGATATACTTTAGATCCACCATGTCTTTGTTGACCATCTTCCATTAAGCTTCCACCACCAACAGAAAATACTAACCAAGAATTCATTTCATTTCCCGCTTCATCCAATGCAATAAACTTCATTCCATTTGTATGATAAGGATGTACAAATTCAGGCATCCATACAATTTCTGTAGCTTTTGGCTTTAATGTCTCTACTATTATGTAATCTGTTAAATGACCCTTTCCTGTTAATGCTAATGATCCATATAACTCAACTACATAGCTTGCTGCATTTTGATTTTCTGCCTTAAATCTTTTTGCTGCTCTTTCAGGCCCCATTGTATGTGAGCTTGATGGTCCGTTTCCAACTTTAAATAATTCTCTTAGTGAATCCATTTTTCCTCCTAAACTTTAAATAAATTTTACTGTCTAATCTCACCCTTATAATTTTTCAATATTAATTTTAAGATTTTATCAACAGTTATATTAATGTCGTTTTCTTCAAGAGTTCCATCTTTCTTTCTAAGAACTATGCTTATAGCAACAGATTTTTTATCTGCTTCTACTTTATCTCCTTCATAAACGTCAAATATAGCAACATTTTCTATAAAGTTAGATGACTTTTTAATATCTTCTAACATTTTTCCAACTAAAACATCTTTATCCACAACAATAGCTAAATCTCTAGTTACTTCTGGATATTTTACAATTTTTTCAAACTTAAGCTTTTTACTTCTATATGTTAATAAAGTTGTCAAATCGATTTCAGCTATGTAAGCTTTTTCTCTTTTTATATCTAAATTCTCAGCAACATCTGGATGTATCTCTCCAAAAGTTCCAATAACAACTTTTCCTATTCTTATATCTGCACTTCTTCCTGGATGGAAGTTAGTATTTGAACTTCTCTCTAATTGATATCTTGAAACACCCATATATTCTAAGAACTTTTCAACATACCCTTTTAAATCATAAAAATCCATTGGTACTGGTTTTGGATCCCAAAGTGATTTAGATATTTTTCCTGCTAATGCCATCGAAACTCTCAATGTTTCATTTGCAAGACCATCCTCTCTCTTTGTAAAAACTCTTGAAACTTCAAAGAATTTTAAACCATTTTGATTTCTATTTAAATTATCTCTAACATTTGTTAATAAACTATAAACTAATGTTGGTCTCATTATAATCATATCATCACTTATTGGATTTGATATTTCTAAAACTTCTTCTTTTATATTTAATAACTTTATTGCATCTTTTGATATAAAGCTATAATTTATAACTTCTTGAAGACCAATCTTAGCTAAAATCTCTTTTGCCTCATCTATTACAATTGTCATAGAATCTTTTTTCCCTGGTCTAATACTTTCTTCTGGCATTTTATTTTCAATATTATCAAAACCATACATTCTAATAATCTCTTCATATAAATCAGCTGTTCTTGTTAAATCTCCTCTGTAAGAAGGTGGTGTTCCTATTATTGTATTAGAATTTAATGTCTTTATTTCAATTCCTAAATTGCTAAGAATTTTCCCAACAATATCTATTTCAATATCTTTTCCCATAAATTTTCTTAATTTATCTAAATTTAAAGGAATCTCTATTTTTTCAGGTTTTTCAATATATCTATCAATACAACCATCTAAAATCTCTCCACCAGTTAATTGAGAAATTAACTCAGCAGCTCTTTCTAAAACTTCTGTTATATTTTCAATATCTAATCCTCTTTCAAATCTATATGATGAATCACTAGATAATGTAAGATTTTTAGATGTTTTTCTAATATTGTCAGGAGTAAAATAAGCACATTCTAAGAATATTTCAGTTGTATCCTCAGTTACCTTACTTGACTCTCCACCCATTATTCCTGCAATACCAAGAGGCTTTTCTGCATCTGCAATTACAAGTTCTCCATTATTAAGTTCTCTTTCAATCCCATCTAATGTTATTAACTTTTCTCCAATTTCAGCTTTTCTTGCAACAATTTTTCTACCCTCTATTTTTGTAATATCATATGCGTGAAGAGGTTGATTACATTCAAATAAAATATAATTTGTAGCATCTACTACATTATTTATCGGGTGTAATCCCATAGATAATAGTCTTTTCTTTAGCCATTCTGGAGACTCTTTAACTTTTATATTTTTTATAACTTTTCCAGAGAATCTCTTACATCTCTCTTTGTCTTCAATTCTAATGTCTATATGACCGTTATTTAAACTTTCAATAATTGTTTTAGATTCAAATTCAGGACATTTTATTTTTCTTCCATAGTATGCTGCAACTTCTCTAGCTATTCCCATATAAGATAAACAATCAGGTCTATTTGGTGTTATTTCTAATTCAAATACAACATCATTTAACCCTTTGTACTCTCTATATTCCATTCCAATTGGTGCATCTTCAGGAAGTATGATTATTCCATCTCCCTCTGTTCCAAGTCCTAATTCAACTTCAGAACAAAGCATTCCTAATGATTCTACACCTCTGATTTTACTTTTTTTAATTTTAAAGTTCCCTGGAAGACAAGCACCAACTGTTGCTACAACAACCTTATCTCCTAATTTATGATTTGGAGCACCACAAACTATTTGTAACTCCTCCTCTTGTCCTACATTAACTTTTAATAAAGTTAATTTCTCAGATTCAGGATGTTTTCCATACTCTGTTATTTCTCCTACTAATACTTTAGCAAGATCTTTCCCTTGTTCCTCTATTGCTTCTACTTCTTGACCTATCATAGTCAATGTGTTTTCAAGTTCTTTTATGTCTTCTTTTATATCGACATATTGTTTTAACCAATCTAACGAAATTAACATTTATGCCTCCACTTTTTATTTGAATTGCTTTAGGAATCTTACATCATTCTCAAAGAATGCTCTTAAATCATCTATTCCATATCTTAACATAGTAATTCTTTCTATTCCCATTCCAAATGCAAAACCTGATACTTCATCAGAATTAAGTCCACCAGCTTCAAGAACTGCAGGATCTACCATTCCACATCCCATAATTTCAAGCCATCCACTATGTTTACAAAGTCTACATCCTTCACCTTTACAGATAACACATTGAACGTCCATCTCTGCACTTGGTTCTGTAAATGGGAAAAAGTGAGGTCTAAATCTTACTTTTGTTTCTCCAAAAACTTTTGTAACAAATTGCTCTAACATTGCTTTTAAGTTAGCAAAAGATACATCAGGCCCTACCATTAATCCTTCCATTTGATGGAACATTGGTGTATGTGATATATCATAATCATTCCTATAAACTTTACCTGGACAAACCATTCTAAATGGAGGTTGATTTTTTTCCATATATCTTGCTTGAACTGGCGATGTATGAGTTCTTAAAACTACATTTTCACTCATATAAAAAGTATCTTGTAAATCTCTAGATGGATGTGTTTCTGGTATATTTAATGCATCAAAGTTATAAGAAGTAAACTCTACTTCTGGACCTTCAGCTATATCAAATCCCATATCTGTAAAGATTCCCTTTAAGAAATTCATAGTTTCTGTTATAGGATGTAATCCTCCTGTAGAAACATCTCTTCCAGGTAATGATATGTCTAACACTTCAGACATTAACTGTTCTTTTTTAGCTTCATTTTTTAATACTAAGTTTTTTTCATCAATTAAATTAGTTATAAATGTTTTAGTTTCATTTACTAATTGACCAAATAAAGGTCTCTCTTCTGGAGATAAATTTCTCATTGACTTTGAAATTTCAGTGAATTCTCCTTTTTTTCCTAAATACTTAACTCTAATCTCATCGATTTCCTGTAACGTTGCGGCTTTTTGGATATTTAAGTTAGCTTCATCCTTTAAAGCACTCAGTTTTTCCTTCATTTACTTCCTCCTAAACAAGGCTTTATCTTAATTTTTTATTTATAAATTCCATTTCATTATTATAGATATTTAATATTCCATAGTTTTCATCTCTTAATGCTCCAGGATTAAAATATACTATTCCATGCTCTTTTTTTAAATACGGAATATGTGTATGTCCAAAAGAAACTGCATCAACTCCTAAGGTTTCAGCATATTTTTCAATAGTCATTTTTTCATTTTTCACATTAAAAAGATGTCCATGTGTTAATAATATTTTTTTACCTTCAATTTCAATTATTTCGTTATCATTAAAATTTTTATCAAACATATCACAATTTCCTCTTACAATATAAAAAGGAATCTCAGGATATACAAATGAACATTCCTCACCATCTGATGAAAAATCACCTGTCCAAAAAACTACATTGGGATTTTCTTTTGTCATTAATTCATAAAATTTTAAGATATCTCCATGCGAATCACTTACTATCAATACTTTCATCTTTTATCCTATAAAAATAGAAGTTTGAGATTTTTCCATAATATTAAGGCCTTTTTTTCCAATTATTTTTTCAAAAAAATAACTTTTACTCAAATTTCCCATTACTAGCATATCATATTTTTTAACTTCTTCTAAATAATCTTCTTTTGCTAAATCTCCAGAATAATTTTTAACTACTACTTTTTTATCTCTTTCTTCCATAAATTGAAGTAATTTATTATCTTCTAATTCATATTGAAGAGTTAACATAGTGTAATCTTTTATTTCTGGAAATAATTTCATAAAACTAGAAGTACTTTTATTTATCTTTACTCCATCATCACTTGCTATTGCAATATTCTCAATAGCTTTTATTGGATCTGATCCCACCATAATAACAGGTTTAAATTGATTTTTTAAAACTGTTATTGCTGACTCTGATAAAATTTCACCTTTTTCAAACATTAATATATCTGCTAGTTTCAAATACTCTTTTATTATTTCCCATGGAAAACCAAACTCTACATTCAATTTTTTTATAATACCTTTTATTTTTAATCTTTCTTTTAAATAATTCATCTCTTCAGTTTCTAGTAACTCTCTCTCTTCTGAGAAAGAGTTATTACTTAAGTTTACTATCATTCCATCCATTGTTGCTGGAATAATCTCATCCCTTCTTACATCTTTTATATATAACGGGATTATTTCGTATCCTAGCTTCTCTTTAAAAAATAACGCACTATCCATTAACACATTTTTTTTTGTTCCTTCACCAAATACAACTAAAACTTTTTTCATAATAACTCCTCCTTAGAATGTTTTTATTCTTGAGCTTCTATTACTTCAGCTACTTCTGCATCTTCCTCTTTAATACTTGCTATTGAAACAACTTTTTCTGAATCAGCTTCATTGACTCTCATAATTTTAACACCTTGTGTTGCTCTTCCAATTATTGAAATTTGCTCTATTGGTGTTCTTATAACAATTCCTGAAGATGTTATAACCATTATTTCTTCTCCCTCTTTAACAGGTTTAACAGCTACAACTTCACCAGTTTTATCACTACATCTTATATTTATAACTCCTTTACCACTTCTTGATTGTAAAGGATACTCATCTACTCTCGTTCTTTTTCCATAACCATTTTCAGTTATAGTTAAAATTGTTTCTAAAGATCCATCTCCAATTAATAGGGCTGATATTACATTATCATTTTTCTTTAAAGATATTCCTTTTACACCAGTTGTATCTCTACCTGTTGGTCTAACATCATCTTTAGAGAATCTTATTGCTTGACCAAGTTTTGTTGATAAGAATACTTGATCTTTAGAATCTACTGGTAATATTCCAACAAATATAATATCATCATTTTCTCTTACTTTTATTGCTTTAAGTCCAGCAATGTTAATATTTTTATATTCACTTAAATTTGTTTTCTTTACAATTCCCTCTCTTGTTACAAATAGAAGTTCTTGATCTTCACTAAATTCTCTGATTTTTATAATTTCTCTTACTTTTTCATCCTCTTTAAGCTTAATAAGGTTTCCAATTAACCTACCTCTAGCTTGCTTAGATGATTCTGGAATTTGATATACTTTAATATGGAATACTCTACCTTTATCTGTAAATACCATCATAGTATCTAAGTTAGACATAACTTCCATTCTTTCAACAAAGTCATCTTCTATTGTATTTTGAGTTGAAACTCCTTTTCCGCCTCTTCTTTGAGCCTTGTACTTATCAAGTTCCATTCTCTTAACATATCCCTTATTTGTTACAGTTACAAGAACACTTTCATCTTTGATTAAATCCTCTGGTCTTATTTCCATTCTCTCTTTTTCTATATTAGTTCTTCTTGGATCATCATATTTCTCTTTTATTGTAATTAATTCATCTTTTATAATTTCGTAGATTTCTTCTTCATTACCTAAAATTTTATTTAACTCAATAATTAAAGACATTAAATCTTCATGCTCTTTATCTATTTTTTCTCTCTCTAAACCTGTTAATCTTTGTAATTTCATATCTAAAATAGATTTTGCTTGTTCTTCACTAAATCCATATTTATCTATTAATGAAAGTCTAGCACTATTTCCATCTAAAGATCCTCTTACAATTTCAATAACTCTATCAATATTTTCTAAAGCTATTATAAAACCTTTTAAAATATGAGCTCTTTTTTCAGTTTTATTTAATGTAAACTGAGTTCTTCTTGTTACAACTTCAAATCTATGCTTTAAATATTCACTTAATATCTCTTTTAAGTTTAAAACCTTAGGAACATTATTCACTAAAGCTAACATAATTATTCCAAAAGTATTTTGTAACTCTGTATATTTATATAAAGAGTTTAAAATTAATTCAGGTTCTTCACCTTTTTTTAATTCTATAACTACTCTTATTCCATCTCTATCTGACTCATCTCTTAAATCAGATATTCCTGTTATTCTCTTCTCTTTAACAAGATTTGCAATTTTTTCAATTAAACTTGATTTATTCAACTGGTATGGAATCTCTTTTATTATTATGCTTTCTCTTCCATTTTTATGAGTTTCAGTTTCTACTTTTCCTCTAACTCTAACTCTTCCTCTTCCTGTTGTATATGCATCATATATTCCAGCTTCACCATCAATTATTCCTCCTGTAGGAAAATCAGGTCCTTTTATATACTCCATTAATTCTACAGGTGTTATATCTCTATTTTCTATAAGAGCTAAAACTCCATCAACAACCTCTCCTAAATTATGTGGAGGAATATTAGTTGCCATTCCTACTGCTATTCCTGTTGCTCCATTTAATAGTAAATTAGGCAATTTTGCAGGTAATACAATTGGTTCATCTAATGAATCATCAAAGTTCTTTCTGAAATCAATTGTATCTTTATCTATATCATCAAGTAATTCATTACTTATTTTTGTCATTTTTGCTTCAGTATATCTCATTGCTGCTGCTGAGTCTCCATCAATTGAACCAAAGTTTCCATGTCCATCAACTAATTGATATCTAAAGGCAAAATCTTGTGCCATTCTAACCATTGTATTATATACTGCTGTGTCTCCATGAGGATGATACTTACCTAATACTTCTCCTACTATTCTTGCTGATTTTTTATATGCTTTATCATTTGTCATTCCCATATCGTTCATAGCAAATAAGATTCTTCTATGAACTGGTTTTAATCCATCTCTTACATCTGGTAATGCTCTACTAACTATAACACTCATAGAGTAATCTAGATAGGATTGTTTTAATTCTTCCTCTATATATCTATTATTTACATTAGACATTGTTTCCTCCTAGAACTAACTTTTATTACTGTTTATATACACTTAAATATCTAAGTTTTTTACATATTCTGCATGTTCTTCTATAAATTCTCTTCTCGGTTCAACTTTATCACCCATTAATTTATCAAATAAAATATCTGCTTCTCTTGCATCATCTATTGACACTTTTAATAAAGTTCTCGTATCTGGATCCATTGTTGTTTCCCATAGTTGAACTGGATTCATTTCTCCAAGACCTTTATATCTTTGAAGAGTATATCTTTTCTCTTCTCCTTCTAAAGAATTAACTACTTCTTTTAATTGTCTGTCTGAATAAGCATAAGATATATTTCTTCCTTGAGTAACTTTAAATAATGGTGGTTGAGCTATATAAATATTTCCATTATGAATTAAATCAACCATATATCTATAAAGGAATGTTAATATTAATGTTCTAATATGTGCTCCATCAACGTCAGCATCGGTCATTATTATGATTTTTCCATATCTCAATTTCTCAACATTAAAATTATCTCCAATACTTGTTCCAAAAGCTGTTACCATTGCTCTAACTTCTGCATTTTCTAAAGCTTTATGAAGACCTGATTTTTCAACATTTATTATTTTACCTCTAAGTGGTAATATTGCTTGGAAAGATCTATCTCTACCTTGCTTTGCTGATCCACCTGCCGAATCTCCCTCAACTATATAAACTTCACACTCTTCAGGATTCTTCGATGAACAATCTGCTAATTTACCAGGTAATGATCCTACATCTAAAGCTGATTTTCTAAGAACTAATTCTCTTGCTCTTTGAGCAGCTTCTCTTGCTCTTTTTGAATTTAGAATTTTCTCAATAACAATTTTTAAGTCATTTGGAGTATCTTCTAAATACATTTTTATTTGAGCTCCAGCAACAGAAGATACTATTCCTGTTACTTCACTATTTCCTAGTTTAGTTTTAGTTTGTCCTTCAAATTGTGGTTGTGGAACCTTAACAGATACAATAGCTGTTAATCCTTCTCTAATATCTGAACCTTGAAGTTTTCCATCTTTATCCTTTATCAATCCTGTTGTTTTTCCTAAATCATTTATAACTCTTGTAAGAGCTGTTCTAAATCCACTAACGTGAGTTCCACCTTCATGAGTATTTATATTATTTACAAAAGAGTATATTGTTTCCCTTTGATTTGTGTTATAACTCATTGCTATTTCAACTGTTACATTATCTACTTCTCCAGACATGTACACAGGTGCTTTTATAATTTGAGCATTACTTTTTTCAATCTCTTTAATATAATCTAAAATTCCACCTTCAAATTCTAGATCTATAACTTTAGCAGGTTCTTTTCTTAAATCTGCTAACTCAATTTTTAATCCTTTATTTAAATATGCTAACTCTCTCAATCTAGTTTCTAATGTTGCAAAACTATAAATTAAAGTTTCAAATATTTCATAGTCAGCTTTAAACCTAACCATTGTTCCTGTTGATTCTGATATTCCTATTTCTTTAACATCATTTTCAGGAACTCCTCTGCTATATCTTTGGAAATAAACTTTTCCAGCTCTTTCTACTGTTACTTCTAGCCATTCTGATAAAGCATTAACTACTGATACTCCAACTCCGTGAAGTCCTCCAGATACTTTATAGTTATTATTTTCAAACTTTCCTCCAGCATGAAGAACTGTTAAAACTATTTCTAAAGCAGATTTCCCATATTTTGGATGTAAATCTACTGGAATTCCTCTTCCGTTATCTCTAACTTCGATAATATTATCAGGAAGTATTGATACTTTAATTGTATCTGCATATCCTGCAAGAGCCTCATCTACTGAGTTATCTACTATTTCCCAAACTAAATGATGTAACCCTCTTTCAGATGTCGTTCCTATATACATTCCTGGTCTTTTTCTTACAGCTTCTAAACCTTCTAAGACCGTAATATTTTCTGCTTGATAATTATTTGTTGTCATTTTTATCCTCCAATACCTTATCTAGACTTTTCTTTTTTAAAGAGCATAATTTACACATATTATCCTCTCCTAAAAACATAACTCCACAACTTTCACATTTTTTAAATCCTCTTAAACTAAGATCTTTTTCCCGTTCTAAAGATTTTTTTTTTAAAACTTCTATTTTTTCTTCAAATGAAAGATCTTTTAATTCTGATTTAAATTCTTTTTTTGTTTTTTCAGAATTTTGTATATATTCTTTTTGATACTCTATATTTTTAACTTTAGAAACCTTAAAAATAATTTCTTTTATATAATTACCTTTTAATAAAATATTTATATTTTTCAAATATTTTTCTTTATTCATAGACATATGATGTAAATAAATACTATCTTCAACTGTTACATAAAGAGTTTCATCTTTAATCCAAAGTGGTGTACTTTTAGCTGATAATTTATCTGTAACTTCATTCCAACAACCTCTAATTATACCCTCTTTTAATTTTTTACTTTTTATAACAGCTTCATCGATAGCTTCTTTTACACTAAACAGCTCCATTTTGAATCTCTCCTTTATTTATTTCAAAATCTTTAGATTCAATTTCTAAATTACTTGTAGAACTAATGAATACTTGAAGTTCTCTTCTTTTTAAATAATTAATTATATTTTCTTTTCTTATTGAATCAAAATAAGAGGAAATATCATCAATTATAAAAATAGGCGTTTCTCTTTTTTCTCTAATAACCATATCTATTTCTGATAGTTTTAAAGAAAAAATTATAGATTTTTTTTCACCTTGAGATGAATATGACTTTGCTTCTTTACTATTTAAAATAAATTTAAAATCATCCTTTTGAGGACCAATCATTGAAAATCCATATTTTAATTCCTGTTTTCTATAATGCGCTATTTTTTCAACAACCTTTTCTTCAATAGTATTTAAATCCAATCCTTTTAAATCTCCTAAAAAATTTTCATACTTTAAACTCAACTCTTTTTTTTCATCAAAAAGTTTTCTGTAATTTAAATTTAAAATAATTGAAATGTTTTTTACATATTCAAACCTTTTCTTCATTAATCGTGCTGCTAGTTTTATAAATTTGTCTTCATAAATAGAAAAAAGTTCATCTTGATTTTTTTTCTCTTTTAAATATTTATTTCTTATTTTTAAAATTTTATTATAATCTTTTAAGTCTTTAAAATAATCATAATTACTTTGAGCTATCTCTCCATCGAAAAATGTCCTTCTAACTATCGGAGAACCAGTTATTAACTCAATATCTTCTGGAATAAAAGTTACAACATTAACTTTTCCATAAAATTCATCAAAAATAATTTTTTTACCATTGTAATTATACTCTTTTTTATTTTTATCCATTTTTACACTTTGAGATTTTTCTGATATTAAATCCCTATATAAAATATAACTTCCCATTTTCTCTTTATTATATTTTATTAATTCTGTGTTTTTTGCAGTTCTAAAACTTTTCCCTGTAGCACTAAAATATATAGCTTCTAATATGCTTGTTTTTCCTTGGCCATTTTTACCAAAAAAAAGATTAAATCTAGGCGAAAAACGAATATTTCTGTCCTCCAGATTTCTAAAATTTATATAATTCATTTCAAGAATTTCCAAATTTTTCACCTCAAATTTCTTTTAGCTTAAGCTATTTTGTACTTTATATCAAAAAATTCAACAGTGTCTCCTGGATAAATCTTTTTTCCACGTCTTAACTCTACTTCTCCATTAACTTTAACTTCTCCATTTAAAATCAATTCTTTTGCTTGTCCACCAGTTTCTAATTCTCCAGTAAATTTCATTAATTGATCTAATTTTATAAATTCTGTAGTGATTTTTATCTCTTGCATTTTCCCTCCTAAAAACATTACGTCTATTATACATTTTACCATAATTTTATGTTTATTTCTATATTAATTAAATATTGTTTCCTCTCTAAAACCTCTTTATTTTCTTAGGTTATTTAAAAAAAATATTTTTTTCAACTTTATTCTTTTTTTAATTTTATTTTTTTGTTTTTTTTACATTTAGTATTATTTTAGAATTGTTTTATTTTTATTTTTATACTTTTTTATCAGGATCTTCTCGCAAAAATAAAGTGTACAATATTTATTTGATATTTCATTTTTAATCAATAACTTCTTTTATAAAAAGTAATGTTTATAATTCAGATTCAGATTCTTTGTTTTTTTATTTTTTTAAACTTTTTATCAATCGATATTTTTTACAAGGTACTTTGTCCTATGTATATTCTAGTTTTTCTAATATAATTTAAAGTATAAATTAATTTTGGACAAGTGTCCTAAATATTATAATAATAAATTATAGAGGAGCTGGTAGCGTGTCTATACTGAGAAGTATATTCGGAATTTTTGCAATTTTATTTTTAGGTTATCTTTTATCATATGATAGAAAAAATATCAAATGGAGAACAATTTTTGCTGGATTTGCACTTCAACTTTCTTTTGCATTTTTAGTTATGAAAACATCTATTGGAATAGCTGCTTTAAGTGCTGTTTCAAGAGGATTCAATAATGTTATTGCACAAGCAAATCATGGAATACAATTTGTTTTTGGAGGCCTTTATGGTCCTGGAAGTAATATTGCTTTTGTTTTTGCTTTTAATGTTTTACCATTAATTATATTTTTTGGAGCTCTAATTTCTGTTTTATATCACCTAGGAATTATGCAGTTTGTTATTAAATATATTGGTGGAGGAATTTCAAAACTTTTAGGAACTAGAGATGCTGAATCTATCTCTGCTGCTGCAAATATATTTTTAGGTCAATCTGAAGCACCTCTTGTTATCAAACCTTATATTGCTAACTTAAGTAAATCTCAGCTTTTTGCTGTTCTTACTTGCGGAGTTGCATCTGTTTCAGGATCTACTTTAGCTGCTTATGCTGCTCTTGGTGTTCCTATGAAATATTTAATTGCAGGTTCTTTCATGGCTGCTCCAAGTGGATTAGTTTTTGCTAAATTAATCAAACCTGAAACTGAGCCTGAAACTGAATCAGAAAGAATAGTTTTTGAGAAGAGTGACTCAGTTAACGTTATTGAAGCTGCTGCTAAAGGAACAATTGATGGAATGAATATAGCACTTATCATTGGTTCTATATTAATATCATTTATTGCCTTAGTTTCACTTGTAAATATGATTTTAGGTGGTATTGGTGGACTCTTCGGACTTCATGTTACCTTACAATCTATTCTTGGTTATCTTTTTTCTCCAATAGCCTATGTGATGGGTATTCCTTGGCATGAAGCTACATATGCAGGAAGTTTACTTGGACAAAAAATGATTTTAAATGAATTTGTTGCTTATGTTGACTTTGGTGCTCATATGCATAATTTGTCAGATAAAACTATCGCTATTATGAGTTTTGCTTTGCTTGGTTTTGCCAACGTAGCATCTCTAGGACTTCAAATAGGGGCTCTTGGAGCTATCGCACCTAATAGAAGAAGCGAAATTGCTCAAGTTGGAATGAGAGCTATTTTAGCAGGTTTCTTAGCATCACTATTAAATGGTGTTATTGCTGGTTTATTCTTTTAATTAAATTTAATCAAAACAGGATCAAATCTATAAGATTTGATCCTGTTTTTTATTTTGCTCTTGATTTTTACTCTTTTTTATAATATACTCGTAAAAATATTTTTTTTAGGGGGTCAAATGAAAAAAAAGATTAAAATACCTGATACTTATGTCATTATATTTTTTGTTGTAATATTCGCAGCCTTATTAACTTATTTAGTTCCTGTTGGAAATTTTGATATGGAAACAATTGAATATGCAACTGATACTGGAATGAAGTCTAGAACAGTTCCTATTCCTGGAAGTTTTAAATATGCTCTTAACTCTTTAGGGGAACCTTTGCGTAAAGGAATTCCAATCTTTGCTGCTGGTGGAGCTATGAGTATTACAAACTATATCTTTGAAGGACTTGTTAGTGGTGATAAATGGGGAACTGCTGTTGGTATAATTGCTTTTATACTTATTACTGGGGGAGCCTTTGGCATCATATTAAAGACAAATGCTGTTGAAGCTGGGATTTTAAATATGATAAAGAAAACAAAAGGTTCAGAAATTCTTTTAATTCCTC
This sequence comes from uncultured Cetobacterium sp., assembly GCF_947039425.1. Taxonomy (GTDB): domain Bacteria; phylum Fusobacteriota; class Fusobacteriia; order Fusobacteriales; family Fusobacteriaceae; genus Cetobacterium_A. The sequence continues at coordinate 22,088 of NZ_CAMQYW010000010.1, forward strand.
TAGTATTTTTTCTTTTCTCTTTAGGAGGAGCTGTTTTTGGAATGGGAGAAGAAGCCATTCCTTTTGCTATGATTTTGATTCCTATTGTTGTTGGTATGGGCTACGATTCTATAACCGGTATTTTTATGTGCTACATCTCTACTCAAATTGGATTTGGTACATCTTGGATGAATCCTTTTGGAGTGGCTATTGCTCAAGGAGTTGCTGGAATTCCTGTGTTATCTGGAGCAATGTTTAGAATCTTTATGTGGCTATTCTTTACCGCATTTGGAATGCTATATACAATGAGATATGCAAAAAAAGTTAAAGCTAATCCTGAAAGTTCAATTTCTTATGAAACTGATAAATTTTTTAGAGATGATTTTAAGGCTCAAGAAGCTCAAGATATTGAGTTTAAATTAGGACATAAATTAGTTTTTTTAATAATTTTTTTAGGAATGTCTTGGATTGTTTGGGGTGTTGTTTTCCACGGTTATTATCTACCTGAAATTGCAGCACAATTTACAATTATGGGAATTTCTTCTGGTATTGTAGGTGTTATTTTCAAACTTAATAATATGACTATTAATGATATTGCAACATCATTTCGAAAGGGAGCAGAAGATCTAATTGGTGCTGCTCTTGTTGTTGGTATGGCAAAAGGTATTGTTTTAGTTTTAGGAGGAATTGATGCAAATACTCCTACTGTACTTAATACTATTTTAAACTCTGTTGCTGGAGTTTTAGGAAATCTACATGCATCTGTCTCTGCTGTTGCTATGTATTTCTTCCAATCTTTATTTAATTTCTTTGTTGTATCAGGATCTGGTCAAGCTGCTTTAACTATGCCTATTATGGCTCCATTATCAGATTTAGTTGGAGTTCCTAGACAAGTAGCTGTATTAGCTTTTCAACTGGGAGATGGTTTTACAAATATGATTGTTCCTACTTCAGGAATTTTAATGGCTATTTTAGGAATAGCAAAAGTTGATTGGGGGGTATGGGCAAAAAAACAAATAAAATTCCAAGGTATTTTATTTATTTTAGGTTCTATCTTTGTTATTTTTGGTGTTCTTACTAATTTTAGTTAAAATAAAAGGGAATTTGAAATTCCCTTTTTTATTATATATTTTTTTATAAAAAAAAAGATGTATCTCTACATCTTAAAAATCTTTATAATGGCGGGAGTGACGAGGGTCGAACTCGCGACCTCATGCGTGACAGGCATGCGC
>NZ_CAMQYW010000011.1 GCF_947039425.1 uncultured Cetobacterium sp.
ACGAGATACGAATTCGTGACTGGAGTTCAGACGTGTGCTCTTCCGATCTGCTGAACTTGCTCTTGCTAATGGTGCTCACATTATAAATGATGTGTGGGGACTTCAAAGAGATAATGGAGAGATGGCTAAAGTTGCTAGCAAATACAGTTGTAGTGTTATTGCTATGCATAACCAAGATTCTAAAGAGTATAAAGAGGATATTATTCTCTCTATTAAAAAATTCTTTAAAAAGACCTTTGAAATTGCAGAACAAAATGGAGTTAATACCAATAAAATTATAATTGACCCTGGAATTGGTTTTGGTAAGGGATATGATGAAAATATTGAAGTTTTAAATAGATTAGATGAACTTACTTGTCTTGCACCACTTCTTATTGGAGTATCTAAAAAAGGGTTTATTGGAAAGGATATGAATTTAACTCCATCTCAAAGAGTAGAAGGTACAATTGCAGTAAATACAATTGCAGTTGCAAAGGGAGCTAAATTTGTTAGAGTTCACAATGTTTTAGAACATAAAAGAGCCTTTTCAATAGCTGATAAGATATTAAAAAAATAGCCCTTAATTGGGCTATTTTTAATAGTTATAAAAATGACTTCCTCCTACAAACTCCTTTAAAATAGATTCATCTGGAACATATTTATCTGGAATTGGTGTAAAATAGCTTAGCAGTCTTAAAAGTTTCCGAGCCTCTCTATAGTGGGCACTGTCCATCTTTATCTTTATAAGTTCCATCTCTACATAGGGCTTTAAAACTCCAATTTCATAAGCTAAGCTAGTATCAAAAATCACATCTGCATTTTCTTGATATGGAAATATATTTTTAGTTTCTCCCTTTCTTACTCTATCCCACATTTCAAGAGTTTCCTCAGCATCAAAATTTCTAGATATGCTATCTCTAACCACTCTTCTTATTTTTCTTACAACACTTGTTTTTATTCTATTATGAGAATCTATATTTAGTTGAGTTAAACAACTAATATATATTTTAAATATTTTTCTAGCTGGTATCCCTTCTACTAAAGCTTCATTTAAACCGTGTATCCCTTCAAGAATAATTACAGCCTTTCCATTTATCTGCATAAATTTTCCTTTTTCTTCTCTAGTTCCACTTTTAAAATTATATTTTGGTATCTCTACCTCTTCTCCATTTAAAAGTCCCTTTAAATTGCTATTTAAAAGTTCAAGATCAAGTGCCTTTACACTTTCAAAATCTTTTTTTCCATCCTTATCCATTGGAATATTTGCTCTTCCAATATAGTAATCATCTAAAGATATAACAACTGGTTTTAGTTCTGATGCTAAAAGTTGAAGATTTAGTCTATTACTAAAAGTTGTTTTCCCAGAAGAACTTGGTCCTGCAATTGTCACTATTTTAATATCTCTATCATCCACTATCTTTTCAGCTATCTTAGCTATTTTCTTACTGTGAAGAGCTTCATTTACTCGAATTAGTTCAACTATATCTCCATTTAAATTTATTCTATTTAAGCTACCAAGACAAGATACTTTCATTATTTCATTCCACTTAGAACTCTCCTTATATACTTTAGCTAACTTTTTATCATCTATAAGAGGTGCAAGTTGTATTACTCCATCTATATCCTTTGGAGTTTTTAAAATCATTCCCTCGTCATAACTATAGAGATCAAATAAATTAACATAAGCTGTATTTTCATATAACTCCTCTATAAAATAACTTTTATATCCATCTAATTCATAAATAAAAAAAGATACTATTCCTGTTGTTTCAAGAAGTTCTACTAAATCTTCTCTCACATTTTTTAAATTCTCTTTACTTATTCTTTCAGAATGAAAATGGGTCTTTGTTATTTTCAAATCTTTTTTTATAATCTCTTCCATTCTTTCCTTTATAGCCCTTGACTCATCCTCTAAAATAATCTCCTTTCCATTTACAGTTAAATAAACTCCATTATTCAATGAATTCCTCAAGGTTACACAATACTCTGGAAAAAGTTCATGTGTTGCCTTTAGTAAAATCAATTTACATGTTAAAAGATATTTTCTACTGTCAAAGTTTTCCATAATTCCCCTCCTAAAAAAAATAACTCTATATTAGTTATTAGACTAATTTAGAGTTATCCTTTTTTATTTTTTTATTTTCCAACTAAGTGACAAGCAAAGAAGTGACCTGGAGAAATCTCTCTAAGCTCTGGAGTCTTTCCATCGCACTGATCAGTAGCTATACTACATCTCTTTCTAAATCTGCATCCCTCTCCTGGATTTATTGGAGATGTTATTTCTCCCTTTAATCTTTCTCTAGTCATTTTATGCTTTAAACTAGCAACTGGAATAGCAGAAAGTAGTGCTTTTGTATATGGATGAACTGGATTGCTAAATAGTTCCTTTGCAGGAGCCTTTTCCACTAATTCACCTAAGTACATAACAGCTATATCATCAGAGAAGTGTTTTACAACTGATAAGTCATGAGTTATAAACATATAAGTAAGTCCAAACTCATCTTGTAAATCCTTCATTAAGTTTAAAACTTGTGCTTGAATAGACACATCAAGAGCTGAAACTGGCTCATCACAAACTATGAATTTAGGATTTAATGCTAGTGCTCTAGCTATACCTATTCTTTGTCTTCTTCCACCATCAAGCTCATGAGGATATGTATTCATAAGTCTTTCACTTAATCCAACTGTTTCCATAAGCTCAAGAACTCTTGCATCTAATTCAGCCTTAGTTTTACATTTTTTATGTATAATTAAAGGTTCAGCAATAGTTTCACTTAAAGTCATTCTTGGGTTTAGTGATGCATATGGATCCTGGAATATAATTTGCATCTCTTCTCTTAACCTTATCATCTCTTCTTTATTAAATTTTCTAATATCTTTACCCTCAAAATATATATCTCCACCAGTTGCTTCAAGAAGTCTTAAAACAACTCTTCCAGTTGTAGATTTTCCACAACCAGACTCTCCTACTATTCCTAAAGTTTTTCCTTTATCTATAGAGAAAGTAACTCCATCAACTGCATGAAGAAGCCCCTTTGGAGTATTAAAGTATTTTTTAAGTCCTCTCACTTCTAATATTTTATTATCTGCCATGTCTTCCCTCCTGTAGCTCTTTTACTTGTATTACTCCCTCATATGCTAAGCATCTAGTTTTATGTCCATTTCCTACAAATTTTGGTATTTCCACTGAACAAGCACTCTTTGCATATGGACATCTAGGATGGAATTTGCATCCTGATGGTAAGTCTGTTGGGTCTGGCATTAAACCTTTTATTGGTTTTAATCTTGTTACCTCTGAATCTAAGCTAGGTATAGAATCAAAAAGACCATGAGTATATGGATGCTTTGGATTATTAAACACATCTTCTAAAGAACCTGATTCAACTATTTCTCCAGCATACATAATTGCAACTTTATCACAAACTTGAGCAACTACTCCAAGATCATGAGTAATTAAAAGCATTGAAGTTTTTAACTTCTCTTTTAAATTATTCATAAGATCTAAAACTTGTGCTTGAATAGTAACATCAAGTGCTGTTGTTGGCTCATCTGCTATTAGAAGTTTTGGATTACATGCAAGAGCAATTGCTATTACAACCCTTTGCTTCATTCCACCAGAGAACTGGTGAGGGAAATCATTTAATCTATTTCCTGGAATTCCAACAAGTTCAAGCATTTCACTAGCCTTTTCTAGAGATTCTTTCAATGATATTTTCTCATGAATTTGAATAACTTCAGCTATTTGATCTCCAACTGTTAATACTGGATTTAACGATGTCATTGGATCTTGGAAAATCATACTTATTTGACTTCCTCTTATTCCTCTCATCTCATCTTCAGAAAGTTTTAAAATATCTCTTCCTTGAAACTCAATCTCTCCTGACATTATTTTACCTGGAGGATTTGGTACAAGTCTCATTATTCCAAGAGCTGTTGTAGTTTTTCCAGCTCCAGTCTCTCCAACTAAACCAAGAGTTTCCCCTTCATTTAATTCTATCTCAAGGTCATTAACTGCTAAAACCTTTTCATCCTCTGTTATATAGTTTATTGATAGGTTTTTTATGTTCAATAATTTCTCTTTCATCTATTTCTCTCCCCCATTGTAAATTAGTGTTTTAGTCTTGGATCTAGTGCATCTCTAAGTCCATCTCCTAAAAGGTTAAGAGATAGTATTGTTATCATTATAGATACTCCTGGGAAAGTTGTTACCCACCAAGCATATCTTAAGTATTGTCTTCCACCTGAAAGCATTGATCCCCACTCTGGTGCTGGAGGTTGAATTCCAAGTCCTATGAAACTAAGACCTGCTGTTGATAAAATTGCTCCTGCTACTCCTAAAGTACCTTGAACAATTACTGGCGCTAGTGAATTTGGAATTATATGTCTAAATATAATTCTAGCATCACTTGCTCCAATTGCTCTAGCTGCTTCAACAAACTCTTGATCTCTAATTGATAAAACAGATGCTCTTACTATTCTAGCATATCTAGGTATAGAAGAGATACTAACTGCTACCATTAAGTTAACTAAATTTGGTCCAAGAGCTGAAACAATTGCTATTGCAAGTAAGATACTTGGAACTGCTAAGAAAACATCCATAATTCTCATTACAACATTATCTAATTTTCCACCATAGTAACCTGCAAGAGCTCCTAAAAGTCCTCCCGCTCCTATAGCTATCCCAACTGCTAAAACTCCAACTGCAAGAGAAACTCTCGCACCGTGAATAAGTCTAGCAAAGATATCTCTTCCAAACTCATCTGTTCCAAGCCAATGCTCTGCTGAAGGTGGTTTTAATCTATATCTTAAATTTTGTTTAATAACCACTTGATCATAATCTGCTATTTGATCTGCAAATACTGCTAAGAAAACTATTACAGATATAATAAAAAGTCCAAATAGTGCCATTTTATTTTTCTTTAAATTCTTCCAAAGTTCAGCCCATTGGCTTCTCTTTTTTGCTACATTTACTTTTTTATCTCCTCCAACACTTTTACCATCTAAATTAACTGTATTTGATGTAGACACGATTATTCACCCCTCTTATTTATATTGTGATTTTATTCTAGGATCTACATAAGCATATAATATATCAACTGCTAAGTTAACTATACTAAATGTAACTGCTAAGAAAACCACTGCTGCTAAAACTGTAGGAGTATCCTTTTGTCTGATAGCATCAACCATCATTCTTCCTACTCCTGGCCAAGAATAAACAGATTCTGTTAAAACTGCTCCTCCTAAAAGTCCTCCAAACTGCAATCCTATTACTGTGATTACTGGAATAAGGGCATTTTTAAGAGCATGTTTATTTATAACAACCTTTTCTGCTACTCCTTTAGCTCTTGCTGTTCTAATATAATCTTGTCTTACAACTTCAAGCATAGATGAACGAGTCATACGAGTAATTATGGCTGCTGATCCAACTCCTAATGTTATTGACGGAAGTATCAAACTTGCAAGTCCATCAAATCCTCCAGAAGGTAACCATCTTAAATTAACTGAGAATGTTAAGATTAACATTAATCCTAACCAGAATACTGGCATTGAAACTCCAAGTAATGCACCAATCATACTAATACTATCGATAAAAGTATATTGTCTAGTTGCTGATATAATTCCAAGAGGAATTCCTATGCAAACAGCTATAATTATTCCTAGAACTGCTAATATAAGTGTATTTGGAAATCTTGAAAATATCTCTCCAAAAACTTCTCTACCTGTTGTATATGAGTGACCAAAGTCACCAACAATAGCATTTTTAACAAATCTAAAATACTGCATTATGAAAGGGTCATTTAATCCCATCTCTAGTCTCAATTGTGCAACTGCCTCTGCTGGTGCACTCTCTCCTAATATTAGCTGCGCAGGATCTCCTGGTGTAAATGACATGATTGTAAATACTAAAAATGATACCCCTAACAATACTGGGATTAATAATAGTATTCTTTTCATTACATACTTATGCATCGCTTCCCCCTTTTAGTTTTCTAAGTTTTGTATAAAGAGGAGGTTCCCCTCCTCTTTACATTAAATTAATCTTTATAAGCACCGTATACTTTATGGTGTCCTGCTGGATTCATATTAAATCCTTTAACATTTTTCTGCTTTCCAATATTTTGAGTTTGGTATAAAAGAGTTAAAATAGGTACTTGATTTTGAATAAGCTCCTGAGCTTCATTGTAATACTCAAGTCTTTTTGCTGCATCTGTTGAATGCTTAGCAAGTCCTAATAACTCATCCACTCTCTTATCCGAGAAGAATGATCTATTTCCAGCTCCACCGTGGTTAGCTGTATTAAATAGTGGATCAAGTCCATAATCAGCATCTCCTGTTACAGAAACCCAACCAAATATTAACATATCATGCTCTCCTCTAGCTGTTGCATCTAGATAAGCTCCCCACTCTAAAGTTTCAATTGTAACATCTACTCCAACTTGCTTTAATTGATCTTGCACAATTACAGCAATATCTCTTCTTACTGGATTATCATTTGTCCAAAGTTTAATCTTTAAACCTTTATCATGTCCTGCTGCTTTTAATAAATCCTTAGCTTTCTCTTGATCATACTCATAAGTTTTTGCATCTTTATTATATCCAAATACTTTTGGGCCAATTGGAGAGTTAGCTTTTTGTCCTGATCCTTGGTAAGCAACTTCTATAATATCATCTATTTTAATAGCATGAGAGATAGCTTGTCTCACTTTTACATCATTTAATGGAGCTTTCTTAGTGTTAAATCCAATATATGCCATTGACAGAGATGGTTCCTCTTGGAAATCAAGTCTATCATTATCTTTTACCATCATTTTATCCATAGGCTCTAAATCATATGCCACGTCAACTTCCTCTGTTTCAAGACCTATAGTTCTATTTGTCCCCTCAACTATATTTCTGAAAATTACATTTTTAGTTGGTGCCTCTCCCATATAATAATCTGGATTAGCTTTTAAAGTTATTCTATCTCCAGCTCTCCAGTTTACAAATTGGTATGGTCCTGTTCCAACTGGGTTTTGTCCATATTTATCTCCTAACTCTTCAACTGCTTCTTGATTTAATATTGAAGCTGCTGTGTGAGATAGGTGGCTAAGTAATGGTCCAAATGGCTTTTCTGTTTTAATTCTAACAGTATTCTCATCTACAACCACTATTTCAGATACTGCACCTATAATATGAGCAACCTCTGGAGATGCCTTCATTCTATCAAGTGTAAACTTAACATCCTTTGCTGTTAAAGGATTTCCATTGTGGAATTTTACATCTTTTCTAAGTTTAAACTCAGTTGTTCTATCATCAACCTGTGTCCAACTCTCTGCAAGTCCTGGAACAATTTTCATATTAGAATCTTGTTTTACCAATGAATCATATATTTGTCCAGCTACTCTTGAAGATGGTTGATCATTTGTTCTATGCGGGTCAAGTATCTTTGCATCTGCTCCTTGAGCTATGATTATTGTATCTTTGTCAGCCTTTGCTTCTGTGTTGAGACCTAAGAAAGCAACTAAAGCACTTAATAACAGTACACTTTTTTTCATTTTTATCCCCCTTGTTCACTTTTAGATTCAATAATTTTATATTGTAATAGAATATACCCTTTTTACCTAAAACAAGCAAATTTATTTAATAAATGGAACTCATAAAAAAAATAAATTATTTTTATATTTCATAAAAAAGGAAAAAATATTTTTATTTTGTATTTTTATTATCAAGTTGATTTTTTGTATAACACCTGTTATAATATTTTTAATTTGAATTTTAGGAGGTTTTATGAAAAAATTTATTCTTATTCTTTCTCTTCTAATGGGTACTTTAGCCTTTGGAAAAGAGAGCGATATTTTAGGAAAGTGGATAACAGAAAAAGCAGATAACGGAAATCAAATAATCGTTCAATTCCATGAAGAAAACAACAAGTTTTATGGTATTATTGACAACTTAACTATACCAGTGTATGGGGTAAATGAAAAGTATTCTGGAATGAAAAAAATGGACCTTAAAAATCCAGATCCAAACTTAAAAAATAAAACTTTAGTAGGCTCAAAGTTCGTTTATAATTTCACATATAATAAGGATAAAAACAAGTTAGAAGATGGATCTATATACAATCCTGAAAATGGTAAGATATACCATTGTTCTATAACTTTTAAGAACATTAATACCATTATTGTTAAAGGTAGCTTAGATAGTTTAGGCCTTATTGGAAAGAAACAAATTTGGAAAAGAGTAAAGTAAAAAAGCTTCCCTAGAGAAGCTTTTTTAATATCTTTTATTTTTTCTTTTGATCTTTTTCACTTTTTATTTTTTTATATTTATCTACACCATAATATGCTCTTAAATACATCTCTTTTAACTCACTCATCATAGGGTATCTTGGATTAGCCCCTGTACACTGATCATCAAAAGCATCCTCTACCATTTTATCTAGTTTAGATAAAAATTCATGCTCACTTATACCATAATCTGCTATTGTAGGTTTAATTCCAATTTCATCTTTTAACTCTTTAATTTTCTTTCTTAAAATCTTAGCTTTCTCTTCTGGTGTTTCATCTCCCTTTGTAAATCCTAAGTAATCTGCTAATTTACCATATCTTTTCTTCGCACTTGGATATTTATACTGAGCAAATCCTGCCATTTTAAATGGTTTATCTGTAGCATTAAATCTAATTACTTCATCAAGAAGTAGTGCATTTGCTGTTCCATGAGGTATATGGAAAGCTGCTCCTAATTTATGAGCCATTGAGTGACAAACACCTAAGAAAGCATTTGAAAATGCCATTCCAGCCATACAAGAAGCATTTGCCATTTTTTCCTTAGCTTTTCTTGCATGAGCTCCACCTTTTACTGACTCAGGTAGATATTTAAAACAAAGTCTTGTTGCTTCAAGAGCCATTGGATTTGTAAACTCAGAAGCCATTATTGAAACATAAGCTTCAACAGCGTGAGTTACAACATCTATTCCCGATGCTGCTGTTAAACCAGCCGGCATAGATAACATAAGTTGTGGGTCTACCACTGCTACATTTGGAGTTATTTCATAATCTGCAAGAGGGTATTTTACTCCAGTTTCATCATCTGTAATTACAGCAAATGGAGTAACTTCTGATCCTGTTCCTGCTGATGTTGCCACTGCCCAAAACTCAGCTTTTTCTCCCATTTTAGGGAATTTTACTATTCTTTTTCTAATATCCATAAATGTCATTGCTAAATCTTTAAAATCAACTGTTGGGTGTTCATACATTACCCACATAATCTTAGCAGCATCCATTGCTGAACCTCCACCAAGGGCTATTATTACATCAGGATTATAATGTCTCATAAGTTCTGCACCTTTTTCAACTACACTTAAAGTAGGGTCTGCTTGAACATCTGAGAAAACTCTAAAGTCCACTCCAACTTTTTCTAAAATTGTTGTTATGTGATCTGTGTATCCTAACGTTGCAAGTTGTTGATCTGTTACAATTACAGCTCTTTTCTTTCCTTTTAGTTCCTCTAAAGCCACTGGAAGAGATCCAAATTTAAAATAAACTCTTTCTGGTACTCTAAACCAAAGCATATTTTCTCTTCTTTTTGCAACTGTTTTTATATTCATTAGATGTTTTACTCCTACGTTTTCTGACACAGCATTTCCTCCCCAAGATCCACAACCTAGTGTTAGAGATGGAGCTAGTTTAAAGTTAAATACATCTCCTATTGCTCCTTGAGCTGCTGGCATATTCACAAGAATTCTTCCTGTTCTCATTGTCTTTGAAAATAGATCTATATGTTCTTTAGCATCTAATTCATCTGCATATATTACAGAAGTATGTCCCATTCCACCTAATTCAACTAATCTATCAGCTTTTTTAACAGCTTCTTCAAAAGTTTTATATTTATACATTGCTAAAACTGGTGATAATTTTTCATGAGAGAAAGCTTCCTCTAACTCAACAGATTCAACCTCTCCTATTAATACCTTAGTTTCCTCTGGTACATTTACTCCAGCCATTTTAGCTATCTTATATGCACTTTGTCCCACTATATCTCCATTTAAATTTCCATCAATCACTATTGTCTTTCTTACTTTATCAACTTCATCACCTTTTAGAATATAAGCATTTCTAGATATAAACTCTTTTTTAACCTCTTCATATTTTGAAGCTGGTACAATTACAGATTGCTCAGAAGCACATATTACTCCATTATCAAATGTTTTTGATAATAAAATTGAGTTTACTGCCATTTTTATATGAGCACTTTCATCTATTACAACTGGAGTGTTTCCTGCTCCTACTCCTATTGCTGGAGTTCCAGATGAATAAGCAGCCTTAACCATTCCTGGTCCACCTGTTGCTAATATAAGGTCTGACATTTTCATTAAATCATTTGATGCTTGAACTGATGGTTCCTCTATCCATCCAATTATATGTTTTGGAGCTCCAGCTTTCACTGCTGCTTGTAAAACAATTTTCGCAGCTTCAATAGTTGCTTTTTTAGCTCTTGGATGTGGTGAAAAAATAATTCCATTTCTTGTTTTTAAAGATAGTAATGCCTTAAATATTGCTGTTGAAGTTGGGTTTGTAGTTGGAACTATTCCAGCTATTACTCCAATTGGTTCTGCTATTTTTTCAACACCGAAAGCTTCATCTATCTCTAAAGTTCCACATGTTTTTGTGTCTTTATATGAATTATATATATATTCTGATGCAAAGTGATTTTTTATAACTTTATCTTCAACAATTCCCATTCCAGTTTCTTCTACAGCTAATTTAGCAAGTTTAATTCTAGCACCGTTAGCTGCTAAAGAGGCCTCTCTAAATACTTTATCCACTTGTTCTTGACTAAATGTTGCATATTCTTTTTGAGCTGCTCTTACTTTTTCTATTGTTTCAAATATCGACATATTATCACTCCCATATAGTTTTATTTTTTATTTAATGCTAGTATACTTGTGTTTTAGTGTACGTGCAAGAAAAAAAATGGTACTTTTTTAAAATTTTAACCATTAATTTTTGATCACCAGCCTTTATTTTTTGAATTTTTGTTCATTTTTTATTTTTTTGCTTTTTCTATTCCTTTGAGGTATACTTTAAAAAACTCTAGTATTTTAAAGGAGAGATTCTATGCTTTTAACAAAAATTAAAATTGAAAATTTAAATGAAAATTTACTTAAAAATAGTGAATTTCCCAATTTCCATCTAAAAAACTCTTTAAATTTTGATCAATTAATTGCCGTAACAAATTTATATGGTAACTATTTAGTTATAGCAGGAGCTGGAACTGGAAAAACTAGAGTTATTATTTACAGAACCTTAGTTCTTCTTAAACTTGGAATTTCAGATGAAAATATTCTTATTTTAACCTTTACAAATAAAGCTGTTTTAGAATTAAAAAATAGAATAAAAGAGCACTCTCCAAATACTAATGTGGTTATTGAGACTTTTCACTCCTTTGCCTATAAGTTTCTGAAAAAATTTAGTGTTAATAAAAATTTTAGTATTATTAATAGAAATGAAACTCTTAAAATATTTAAACATATAAAATTCATATCTATAGAGGATTTACTCTCCCTCCTATATCTTTTTACTTATAACACTTTAGAATTTAAAAATAGATTTAAAGCATTTAATAAAAAAGAAAAGGAGATTATTTTTTTAGCTTTTTCAAACTTTGAAAAAATTAAAAAAGAAAAAAATCTTCTCTCTTTCCATGATCTTATCTTTAATTTTATAGAGTTACTTAAAATTAAAGATATACCACTTCCATTTTCACATATTATGGTAGATGAGTTTCAAGATACTGATCCCTTTCAAATTGAACTTTTAAAACTTTTAAAATGTGAAAATATCTTTGCTGTAGGTGATGACTTTCAAAGTATCTACTCCTTTAGAGGAGCTCTTGTTGATAATTTTTTTAATTTTCCCTATTTTTTTAAAAATACTAGAACTATTCTTTTAAAAGAAAACTTTAGAAGTACACCAAGTCTTATAAATTTTACTAATCATATATCTAAAACACTAAAATTTTCCTTTAAAAAAGAGCTTATTTCCAATTTAAAAGATTTTGAAAAACCAGAGATTCATATTTTTAAGACCTTTCAAGATGAATATAACGGAATTCTTCTTAAAATTAAAAATATACTAAAAAAAGAGGATTTCTCATCTATTGCCATACTTTTTAGAAATAATTTTTTAGTAACTTTATATAAGGAATATTTTAAACATTTTAAAAATATTGATATTTTAACAATACATAGTGCTAAAGGTCTTGAATGGGATTTCGTTTTTCTTCCGACGTTACTAGATGGTATTCTTCCCTCTCTTTTTAGTACAGTATCTAATTTAGAAGAGGAGAAAAGACTTTTTTATGTTGCTTGTTCTAGGCCTAAAAAAGGACTTTTTCTCTCTTACCCCTTATATTTTTACTGCCAGTTTGGATTTTTTCAAAAACCATCCACTTTTTTAGATTCTTTAGATGAAACTCTTTTTAATGTGAAAAGAGGATAACCTTAACGATTATCCTCTTCCTCTCTTTTACTAAATGATATTATAAATCTCTCTATTCCTATTTCCATATCTATATTTCCATTTTTACTATTGTAATCTACCATTAAAAGTTCCTCTATTTTTTCAAGTAAGAACTCCTCACTATATCTATCTCCATAAAACAGCTTTAAAAATATAGGATATTCACTCATATATCCCCAAGAACTTCTAAAATATTTTTTAATATCTCCGTAAACTCTATCTTTAAAGTGATTATAAGATACTCCACCTTTAATAACACCACTTTTTTTTAAAGATGCTATTTTCAGCGCTAAGTTTAACTCTTCACTCATAATATATATAAATAGTTGATACTCTTTATTTTTTACAAGCCCATCTAAGAGTTTATCGCAACTTCCATCTTTCATCATATTTTCCACTGATTTTTTCAAATTATACTCTTCACTTACAGAGAGAATAGGTAAAACTTTTTCCAATATAAAGGTATCCTCTTTTATAAAGTTTCTTATTTTTTCAACTTCATTTTTAACCTTTACAAAATCATTTCCAATTACCTCAACCAGCTTTTCAGCTTCACGGTCTGATATTCCAAGCTGTCTTTCTATATAAAATTGTACTCCTCTTTTTTCTGTGGCCTTTCTAGCTTCTATAACTTTTCCAAGTTTTTCAGCTACACCTAAAACCTTTTTTCCAGGAGGATTTATAGATTTATCATAATCATTTAGTTCCTCTTCATAAGTTACAACTATTATCTTAGAAAAAGTATCATACTTTCTAACCACTTCTAAAAATTTATCTAGTTTTTTTATTTTTTCAGCTCTTCTTAAAACAAGTAACTCTTTTGGAGAAAACATTGAGTTTGTAGATACACTTTCTAAAAACTTCTCCTCATCTTCACCTTGTGATCCATCAAAGTATTTTATTGGTATATCTGTATTTTCATTTTTTATCTCTCTAAGTTGTTCCTCTACTTTTAAAGGAAGAGGAGTATCTCCATAAATAAAATAAAACATGTTCTCTCTCCTTTTTTCTTTTTTTAATATTATATCATATTATATGTTTCCGTGATATCTATATATTGGTAGTTTCTTATTCCTTATTTTAATTACACTTCTAGCTACAAAACTTGAATCTCCTTCTGGTTCTAAAAGAGTCCCAATAAAGTTAGAGTTTTTCTGATTTACAGGAACTACAAAACTCCCCTTAGGAATTTGTTTTTTCACCTTTTTTATCTTAGTTTTTATTTTAACTCTTCTTCCCTTATACACTGTATACTCATCTACATATGTATCCATAGATTTATTTTTCACTAAAACTTTTATCCCATGATTTTTTAAAATAGTAGCTGCTGTTTTCTCATTTTTATCAAGGATGTAAGCTGTTGGCATTGGTCTTTTTAATCTGATTTTTGGATTTTGTGGAACATAATTTATAGTTTTTATTTTTTCTATCTCTCCAGTTTTAGTGTTTATTAAAGCTAAAGTTCCTTTTTTCCCTAAAAACTCCCAAGTTATACTTATAGTTTCACTCACTCTATTTTTTTCCTCTTCAACTAATTTGTTTAAAGATCTCCCATTTTTAGCAACACTTATTAAAAAACTTTCAACAGCAGATAATCCACTATCAAGACGTCTTTCTATATTTTCTCTTCCTATTCCCTTTCCTCTAAGTTCTATTAGAAAAGATAAGGTTCCATTTAAAGCGTAAGCATTTCTTGCAATTCCAGCTGTTCCAGATGCTACATAGAGCTTCATAGGTTCACTTCCCTTTGGTTTTCTAAATGGATTATAATAGTAATTTGTACTATACCCTTTCTTTTTACAATCTTTTTCCACATCTTTTAAAACTATATTATATGCATAATTTTTTAATCTTTCTGAATAGTTTGGATTTGTTGATGAAAGAAAAAGTATATCGTAATAAGGTACTGCTCCATCTTTAATTATTTTAGAATAAGAGTGCCCATCTGCTATATACTCATGAATATCTAGTACAACATCTGGTTTATATCTATTAAATATTTGTTTCATTAAAAGAGCTTCTTTTGTTTGTAAAATTGTATGATCTGAGTTCATATCCTTTCCTCTATGTGTATGTCTTTTCCCATTTTCAGCTCCATCTGGATTCAGTCTAGGTAAAACTACTACATTTATATCATCTAAAAGATACTCTAAATCCCATCTAGCAAGTCTTTTTATAGTTCCAAGTAACACATCAGCTCCCATAGGTTCATCTCCATGTTGTTGCGCTACAAGCATAACTGTTGGTTTGTTTTTATCTATTACCTTATTTTTACCAATAACAACAAGAGGTATAAGATGTCCTCCTGTTGTTGGACCAAAAAGATTTACCTTAGTATGTTTTCCCTTAAAGTGAATTCCTCCTATAAAATCTTTAAGCTCCTTATCTGACATAAATCCATCTTTTCTTAAAAGACTTGGAGTTTTAACTTTTACCTTTGGAACCTTAAAATGTTTTTTAACTTTATCCTCTCCATCATAGGAAAATAACTGTACTGAAATTAAAAATAAAATCAAAAATATTCTCATACTATCCCCTCCTATTTGACTTTCTTTCCATAATTTAAGAATTTTCCTTTATTTTTATCTTTTATTTGACATGGTTTTCTCTACATGATAATATCGAACATATGAAACGTTGTGAAAATTTTATTTAAAAGGTGGAAAAAATGTCAAATAGTGATAGTTCTAATCCAAATAAACTTGGTTTTTTAAGTATTTATCTTTTAGGGATAAATAGCATTATTGGATCAGGTATTTTTTTACTCCCTGGAAATATTTATAATGAAGTTGGTGTATCTAGCTTATTTGTAATAGTTCTTGCATCTATACTTGTTTTATTTTTAGCCCTTTGTTATGCTGAAGCTTCTAGTAAGTTCAGTGAAAATGGTTCAGCTTGGCTCTATTCTAAAGCTGCCTTTGGAGATTATTTTGGTTTTCAAGTTGGATATTTCTCTTGGATTTTAGGAGTTATTACTTGGGCCACTGAAGTTGCTGGTTTTTTAACTGCTCTTACTGGGTTTATACCCTCTTTAAAAAATAGAGAGATCTATAATATCTATGCTATTTCAATTTGTATAGTTCTCAGTATTATTAACTATTTTGGAGTTAAGTTTTCAAAATTTTTCAATAATATATCCTCAGTGGCAAAAATAATATCTTTTATCTTCTTCATAGCTTTTGGAGTCTTTTTTATGAAAAAGATGAATTTTAACCCTATTGTTCCAGTTTCAATTGATACAAGTTCTCTTTATTTAAAAAAGTTTGGGAAAAGTTTAGGAGTAATTTTCTATGCCTATGCTGGATTCTCATTTTTACCAATTGCAGCTAAAAATATGAAAAATCCTAAAAAGAATATTCCAAAAGCTTTAATTGCTGTTGTTCTTAGTTGTTCTGTTATCTATTTCTTAGTTACAAGTATTTGCATTGGAGTTTTAGGGAATAATCTTGCCAATGCCACTCTACCTACAGCAGATGTTTTTAAAAGTATCTTTGGACAAATGGGATACAATGTTATTTTAGCTTCTATGCTTATTGCCATTGGTGGAATTGCCATTGCAATCTCCTTTGATACTCCTATAATTGCATCATCTCTTTCTACAGCTGGGTTACTTCCTAAGGCCTTTGGAAAGAAAAGTAAATTTAATACTCCAAGTGTTTCTATTGTTTTTACAGGAATATTTTGTATTCTTTTACTTTTAAGTGGAGATTTTATTTTCTTAGCTTCCCTTGCTGTTGTTGCTTCTTTTATTCAGAATATACCAACAGCTCTTTGCATTTTCAAGTTAAGAAATGATCCTAAATATCCTAACTCTTTCACTATACCCTTTGGTCCTTTAATCCCTGGAATATCGGTTATTTTATCTTTTTACTTACTTTCTCAAATGAGTATTAAGATAATAGCTCTTGCAGGAGTTGGTCTTATTATTGGAACAATCTTTTATTTTATATGTAATCACACTAAAAGAAAACAGGAGAAATAATCTCCTGTTTTTCACTTTATCCCTATTATTTCATCTCTCCAACATAGATCTTTTCTGATCTAACTCCTGGCTTTATCTCTCCATTTATAGAGTAAACTCTATTTTCTATTTTAACAAGTCCCTCTCCACAAGGAGCTAAAAATGGAACTTTACCAGCTGATCTCCAAGTGTCATTTTTAGCATTATATATTAAAATATCTTGGTTCCAATTAAAGTCTTGAGGATCTTTATTAAAGTACTCATTTTTGTAATCTTGTAACGCCTCTCCCTTTAATCCACCAAGTTGCTTATTAGCATCATCCCATATAGCTTTATTAAATCCACCAATAACCATCATCTCACTGTTATTTATTTTAACAGAACTAGCTCCTAATAAAGAGATATCCTTTCCATTAACCTTTACATCACTAACTTTATCCCAATCATTATCAGAAAAATCATAAGCATAACCATCAGTAAATGCTACACCTGTTCCCCCTCCAAATACATAGAACTTATCCTCTTTTCCATCATTTAAAATTTGTCCAACAGACTGACTTCTTTCTGTTCCCGCGAACATTTTTAAACCTTTTAATTTCTTTGTTTTTAGGTTAAACTCATAAAATCCTTTACTATTTTTACCATTCTCTTTTCCAGCAAAAATAAAGATTGAATCACCCTTCATTCCAGCAACTCCACCAAACGACTCAAATGGTAATTTTGCTATTGTTTTAACAACTACATCACTTTTATCAGCATTTAATGTTATATATAATATTTCATTTGAAACACCTGTTTGATAAGTTCCACCAATATAGTATATTCCATCTTCAGTAGATATTGTTGAACCATATCCAATCTCTTTATCAAGCATTGTATGTTTTACTAATTTTAATCCATCTTTTGTTTCTTTCATTAAGAAAAGATCAGGATACACTACCTTTGCTCCACCTTTTAATACTGATTCATAAGGGAAATTTGCTCCACCAGCAACAACAATATACTCTCCAATATTTCCAGCTAAAGGTCCTGCAACTCCAATTTGTTTTTCAAAATTCTTTGGTGTAGGTAAGTCTCTACTGTACTTCCAAGTAATATCATTTAAAGCTGTCTTTGATTGTGTAGACGAACAACCCATTAAAAATAGTGATGCTAATGCACTTGTTAAAATCAACTTTTTCATAAATCCTCCCTAGATTAAATATTATTTGTTTCCTAGTATTATATATACTTTACAAATGCCAAAAAAAAAAGACCTAAATTTTAGGTCTTTTTTTATAATATGTTCTTAAAAATCCACTTTTCTTCCATAGTATATTGCTTCTATAAGTTTTTTCATCTCTTTCACATCTATTTTTCTTGGATTTGTTCCAGTACAAGGATCTGCAACTGCTGTTTCTGCTATACTATCAATTTTTAATTTAAACTCCTCTTCACTTATTCCATACTCTTTTAATGTATGAGGCATATTCATGCTTGTTCTAAGTTGTCCTATGAATTTTACAAGCTCTTCAACTACCTCTTTATCTGTATTACCTTTTAATTTTAAAGTTCTTCCTATTTTAGCATAATCTTTTTCTACCTCTTTAGCATTAAACTCAACTACATATGATAAGTAAATCGCATTTGCAAGTCCATGATCTATTCCTAAAGTTTTACCTGTTTTATGTGCTATAGAGTGAACTATACCAAGTATAGCATTGGAAAATGACATTCCAGCTAAACACTGAGCTAAGTGCATATTTTCTCTAGCTTTTTTGCATCCATTATATGAATCTATTAAATCCTCTCCTATCATCTCAATAGCTTTTAAAGCAAGAGCATCAGTTATTGGATTTCTAACAACAGAAACATAAGCTTCAAAAGCATGAGCAAGAGCATCCATACCTGTATTAGCTGTTAATGATTTAGGCATAGATTGAACTAAGCTAGTATCTAGTATTGCCACATCTGGAGTTATATTGTAATCAGCTATTGGATATTTTATACCTGTACTGTAATCTGTTATTACAGAAAATGATGTTACCTCTGTTGCTGTTCCTGAAGTTGTTGGAATTGCTATAAATATCGCTTTCTTTCTAAGCTCTGGTAGATTAAATGGTTTTGCTGCCTCTTCAAAAGTAAACTCTGGATACTCATAGAATATCCACATAGCTTTTGCTGCATCTATTGGAGAACCTCCTCCAACACCTATTATAATATCTGGATTTTCCTCTCTCATAACTTTTGCACCCTTCATTACTGTTTCAACTGATGGGTCTGGTTCAACACCTGAAAATAAAACACTTTCAATACCTGCAACTTTCAAAGCTTCTTTTACCTTACCTATAGTTCCATCTTTTACAAGTCTTTCAGAACCAAAAACTATAATAGCTTTCTTTCCTTTAACACCTTTTAAATAAGATACTGCATCCTCTCCAAAATATAAATCTCTTGGTATTGTAAATCTTTGCATTTGAAAACCTCCTTTTATGTTTATACTAATATACTAATAGTAAGTTCATCATACACCTTTCTTTTCCTTTTTTATAGTTAAATATATAATTTGTACTCTATTATTTTTTTTGGTATAATTCATAAATCAATAATGTATTTTTAGGAGAGTATTGTTGTGAAAAATTTAAAACATTTATTTTTAACATTTGGAATTATTTTTATTCTTATTGGTGCTCTAGGTATTAGTAATATTAGCTTTTTTTCAAAATACATAGAGTATATTATTAGTGGTGTCTTATTTGTAAATGGTATTTACCATCTTGTATATTGTTTACACAAAAGAAAAGATCCATATTTTCATATAGGTTTAGTTTTGCTAGAGGGACTTATGGAGCTAATCTCTGTGGGTATTATCTTATTTAATACTTTTTCTAGTGAGTTTTTCTTTACAAGCTATATAGGGGCACTTCTTTGTGCTAAGGGACTTATTTTAGTTTTAGGAAGAGATTCAAAGTTTACAAGTTGGGAAGATACAGATAAAAAAACTAAAGTTATAGTTATTGTAAAAGGACTTTTACACTTTCTTTTTGGTTCTTTAATCATTATTTTACCTCTTGTTACAAATGGAGCTGTATACCCTGTTTTTGGTTGGTATATTCTTTTCTTAGGAATCCATATTATTTCAAATAAAAAATTCTAGAGGTTTTATCCCCTAGAATTTTTTTTTCTTAAAAGTATTACAACTAAAATTGTTGCAGGTATTGAAAGCACTAAACCTATACTACCAGCTATACTTCTTATTATCTCTGTTGCCACCATATCTAAATTTATTATCTCATAAAAACTTAACTTATATGACATAAAAACTAAAATTAAAGATAGAGAACTTCCAACATAAGCAAGTATTAAAGTGTTAGACATTGCTCCCATAATATCTTTTCCTATATTCATTCCAGATTTAGCAAGTTGATAGTTTGAAATATCTTTATTTAAACTTTCTATCTCCCACATAGATGATGATATTGAAATAGCCACATCCATAATAGCCCCAAGAGCACCGATTATAATACCTGAAAAAAGTATACCTCTATAATTTAAAAACTTTCCATTTGATCCATAAACTAAAGCTTGCATATCTTCAGAACCCATTCCAACTAAATTAGAATAATTACTCACCCAAACAGCTAGAGCTCCAGCTATTAAGGTTCCTAAAATAGTTCCAAGTATACCTGCATAACTTTTTCTATTTATTCCACCAACCATAAAAATAGTCATTACAGTTATACCAACAACACAAAGTATTGTCATAGGAATTGGTGAATATCCCCTTAATATTAAAGGTATCAATATAAATATTACACATAAAACTGTTAAAAGAAGAGTTATAAAAGCTTTAAACCCCTTCTTTCCTCCAATTAACACCATAAAAAATATAAAAGCACAAATCATAGCAAAAAGAGGTCTTTCCTTTGATCTCTCAAAAATCTTAAGTCCCTCTAATTTCCCATTTTTCTCATACTGATAAAGAAGGATGTCTTCCCCCTTTTTCAGTATAAGTTTGTATGGATTAATTTGATCAATTGTATTTCTTAAAGTAAATATTTCACCTTTAAAATCACCATTTAAAAGCTTTATCTTTACATGTTGATATCTAATATCTGACTCAATGGGAATATCTCTTTTTTCACCCACATCATCATAGGGAATACTTAAAATTTTTGCTCTAACAACTGTATACTCCCTTTCAGTTACCTCTTCATGATAAAAGTTTTTTAAATTTTTTAAATCATTTGAATAAACCACTGTACTTATTAAAAGTAGTAAAAATATTATCTTCTTCATTTTTTTCCTTTATTTTACAGGTACTAAAATATCCTTAATATTTGGTATTTCAATTCCTTTATTTGTTTTTATATCATCAACTAATACATCTCTTATTGGTATAAATAAATCCTTAACTTCAATAGCTTTACTAAAGTCATACTTATCTCCACCACTTACAATAAAGTCATTTGTAGCAACTGTATATACTTCATCATCAACAATTGGAGTTCCATCCTCTAAAGTCATTGAAACAACTCTATTTTCATACTCTTTTGTTGGGTCATATTTCACTTTAAGTCCAGCAAATTGTCCATCAGTCATAAAGTCAGCACCAATTCCATGATCTATTAATTTTTTAAGATCGCTACCTTTTACTTTAACAACTACAATTTGATTATCAAAAGGCATTATCTCATACATATCACCCATTGTAATATCACCTTTATGAAGAGTTCTTCTAAGTCCTCCACCATTAGTAATAGCAACTTGTGACTTTGTAGCCTTTCTCATAACATTACTTGCCCAGTATCCTAAAGGTGTTAAAGAACCTTTTCTATCATGAATTAATTCACCTTTTAATACTCCTAATTTTACACCTAAAACTCCAGAAAGTTTATTTTGTTGTTTAGCTAAAAGTTTAGTCGTTTCTGAATCTGGAATTATATCTGATTTATTATTTCCAACCATATTTATTGATGGTGTTATTGATATTACCTTTCCATCCTCAACAACAACATGTAGTTTTCCAAGAGCTCTACCATATTTGTAAGCTTGAATAACTGGTTTTCCATTCATCATACCAGAAACTGTTTTATGAGAATGACCTGTTATAACTCCATCTAATCCCTCAACTTTTGTTAATCTATTTAATTCATCTCCACTAATAACCATTTTAGCATCTTGTGCACTTGGAATATGTGTTATTGCAATTATTACATTTGGAACTCCCATTTTATCCTTACCATCTTTTAAGTATTTAATCCAGTCTTTTGCTGCAACTTCTGCTGGTTTAAATTCAATATTTTTAACAAACTCCACCTTTGTTTGGTACTTTGTTTGTTCTGTTGATAGTCCAATTAGAGCTACTTTTACTCCGTCAACATTTAACATTTTATATGGTTTTGCCCAAGATACAGGTTTTCCTGTTGTTTTATCATAAATATTTGCAGCAAGATAATCAAATTTACCATCCTCTGCCCACTTAGCTATTCTTTCACTTCCCCAATCAAATTCATGATTTCCAACAGCTGAAGCTGTTACTTTCATAGATTTCATCATTAAAGTTACTGGTGCTCCAAATGTTAAGTTTGATATAGCAGTACCTTGATAGTTATCTCCTCCACTTACAACAATTGTGTTTGGATTTTCTTTTCTAGCTTCATTAACATATGAAACCATTTTTGCCATACCTATATTTTTCCCCTTTGCCCTTGTATCCTCTGCCACATTTCCATGAAAATCATTGAAACTTATTATATCTATTTTAGTCACCTTTCCAAATATTGTCATTGTGACTAAAATAAACATACATAAAAATTTAAACCCTCTAAAGCAGACCTTCATAATTCCTCCTCATTTTTCATTTTTTAATGATAGTTAGATTATAGCACTTTTCTCTCACTTTTCAATACAAAAACATCTATAAATGCTCTTTTATCCTATTGACTTTTCCTTGCAAGTATAGTAGACTCTATTGTTATAGAAAATAAGCGTCCCTAGAAAAGCCACCTTTAATTATTCATTTTTTAGAATAATTGACGTTGGTTTTTTGCTTTTTTCTCAAAACAATACATATTAATTATATATTAAATTAATAGTTCGTTTTTTCATCACTAATATATATGTATGTGCAATAATTTTTCATTGACATAAAAATATAAATATAGTATACTTTAATAAATATAAAACACAGGCAAAGTAAGAGAAATCTTATGACGCAAAGCTAAAGGGTCTTTAAAATGACAGCCAGTTGCAAAATTCTGAATAACAGAGTTTTTGTAATTGGTTTTTTTAATTTAAGGAGGGAATTTATTATGAAAAAATTATTAGGATTAACATTTGTTTTAACATCAATGGTTGCTTTATCAGCTCCACAAGGTTCTAAAGATGAAACAGCTACTATGAATATAACTGCTACCGTTATAGAACCTTTAACAGTTGAGGCTCAACCAATGGCTTTTGGAAGAATAATTAAAGGAACAAAAGGAAAAGCTACTTCTACATTTACAATAACTGGAGAAGAAGGTGCTCAAGTTAATTTTATGATACCTGCATCAACTGACTTAACAAGCAAAGTAGGAAACAAAACAATGACTGTTAATTTTACTACTAAGAACAACGATAATTTCAAAAGAGATGGTGATGGAAACGGAACCCTTGCAACAGGTTCTAACATTGTAACTGTTACTGGAACTATTCCAAATACTGATCAAACTGGT
>NZ_CAMQYW010000012.1 GCF_947039425.1 uncultured Cetobacterium sp.
AAAGTACTTGGGGGGCAGCCCCCTGGGAGGATAGGAAGTTGCCAATCTTTTTTTATTTGCTAAAAATATATTGACAAAAATAAAAAAAAGTGGTATTATCATCTATGTCTTAAAAGAAAGCAATAGGAAACTCTTTTTTACCATACAATAAAATAAAAGTATGGGAGGATTGTGATATCCGTTAGATGAGTGGAGGTGTAACGAGTGAGAGTAAATATTCAATTAGAGTGTACAGAGTGTAAAAGAAGAAATTATAGTACTTCAAAGAATAAAAAGAACACTACTGACAGATTAGAGTTAAATAAATACTGTAAATGGGACAAAAAAGTAACATTACATAAAGAAACTAAAAAGTAATTATCTAAATTAAAGAAGTTAATTCTTCTTTAATTTTTTAAGTAAGTTTGCAACAACATGCAGGTCAATGGCTCAATTGGCAGAGCATCGGTCTCCAAAACCGAGGGTTGGGGGTTCGATTCCCTCTTGACCTGCCATTTTTTTTTAAAAAAATAAAAGTATTGGTGGTGCAAATATGGGATTAGTTAATGATGTAAAAAAAGAATATTCAAAGGTCGAATGGCCTAGAAAAAAGGAAATAGTATCAGCAACTACTTGGGTTGTTGTTATGAGTATATTTTTAGGGATATACTTGGGAGTTTTCGATATAATTGCTTCAAGACTTTTAAAGATGCTTGTATCTCTCTTTGGAGGATAAAATGGAAAAAAGCTTAGTAAGAAAATGGTTTATGATTCATACTTATTCGGGGTATGAGAAAAAAGTAAAAACAGATTTAGAACAAAAGATAGAGACACTAGGGCTTAGTGCTATAGTTAGTAAGGTATTAGTACCTGAAGAAGAATCTATTGAAGAGAGAAGAGGAAAGAAAAAGATAATTTCTAGAAAGTTATTTCCTGGATATGTAATGCTTGAAATGGAAGCAACAAGAGAGGAAAGCACTGATGGAATTAATTTTAGAGTAGACTCAGATGCTTGGTACGTAGTTAGAAATACTAATGGAGTAACAGGGTTTGTTGGTGTTGGATCAGATCCAATTCCAATGGAAGATGATGAAGTTGAAAATATCTTCTCAGTAATAGGATACAGAACAGAAGAGGACGAGAAGGAACTTAAAGAAGTTATAAGAGTAGACTACGAAGTAGGAGACTATGTAAAACTTCTATCTGAAGGATTTGAGGATCAAGAAGGTAAAGTTGCGGAAATCGATATGGAACATAGAAAAGTTAAGGTTATGTTAGAGATGTTTGGAAGAATGACTCCAATAGAAGTTGACCTTGACAGTGTAGAAAAGGCTTAATTTAAGCCTGTGGGAGATCGTAGATCAATACCACAATTTTATGGAGGTGTAATTCAACAATGGCAAAAGAAATAATCGGATTAATTAAATTACAATTACCAGCTGGAAAAGCTAACCCTGCTCCACCAGTAGGACCAGCATTAGGACAACACGGAGTTAACATTATGGAATTCTGTAAAGCGTTCAATGCAAAAACTCAAGATAAAGCGGGATGGATCATTCCAGTTGAAATATCTGTATATAACGACAGATCATTCACATTTATCTTAAAAACTCCACCAGCTTCAGATTTATTAAAGAAAGCTGCAGGAATCAAATCAGGAGCAGCAAACTCTAAAAAAGATGTTGTTGCAACTATAAACACAGCTAAATTAAAAGAAATTGCTGAAACTAAGATGCCAGATTTAAATGCTGGAACAGTAGAAGCAGCTATGAATATAATAGCTGGATCAGCAAGATCAATGGGAATCAAAATAGAAGACTAATTAGAAGTCAATTCTTATTTATGTGATATTAAGTGGTAGGACACAATATGTCCGTCTAACCACAGAAGGAGGAAATTTTCAATGGCAAACAAAAGAGGTAAAAAATACCTAGAAATAGCTAAATTAGTTGAGCAAGGAAGATTATACGAGGTTAAAGAAGCTTTAGAACTTGTAAGAAAAACAAGAACAGCAAACTTCGTAGAAACAGTTGAAATTGCTTTAAGATTAGGAGTAGATCCTAGACATGCAGACCAGCAAGTTAGAGGTACAGTAGTACTTCCTCACGGAACTGGAAAAACAGTAAAAATATTAGCAATAACTTCAGGAGCTAACGTAGAAAAAGCTTTAGAAGCTGGAGCAGATTATGCTGGAGCAGAAGAATACATCGAAAAAATTCAACAAGGATGGTTCGATTTCGATATCGTAATCGCAACACCTGACATGATGCCTAAATTAGGAAGACTGGGAAGAGTTTTAGGAACTAAAGGTTTAATGCCTAACCCTAAATCAGGAACAGTTACACCAGATATCGCAACGGCAGTATCTGAGTTCAAGAAAGGAAAACTTGCATTTAGAGTAGACAAGTTAGGATCAATCCACGCACCAATTGGTAAAGCGGATTTCTCTGAAGAAGCAATTGCTGAAAACTTTACAGCTTTCATGAATGAAATCATCAGATTAAAGCCTTCTGCATCTAAAGGTCAATATTTAAAAACAGTAGCAGTTTCATTAACTATGGGACCAGGTGTAAAAATGGATCCAGTTTTAGTTGCAAAAAACGCGTAGTTGTGATATAATAGTAAAGCTGAAAAAGCTGAAAAAAGTTGGATAAATAATTTAATATAGATCCAAACCAAAGACCGTAGGTGGCGAAAGCTTTAAAACCTACCGAGGTTGGAAGAAGGTATTCGCTAGCCTCATTAATTAGAAGCAATGAAACCTCCGTTCCCACCTTGGAGCGGAGGTAATTTTAGAGTAAAAGAGGAGGTGAATCAAAAATGGCAACTCAATTAAAAAAAGAACTTGTAGCAGAATTAGTTGAAAAAATATCTAAAGCTCAATCTATCGTTCTTGTTGATTATCAAGGTCTTAAAGTAAATCAAGAGACTGAGTTAAGAAGACAAATGAGAGCAAATGGAGCTGAGTACTTAGTTGCTAAGAACAGATTGTTCAAAATAGCACTAGCTGAAGCTGGTATCGCTGATAAATTCGATGATTTACTAGAAGGAACTACTGCATTTGCATTCGGATATGCTGATCCAGTAACTCCTGCTAAAGTAGTTTATGAAGTTGAAGCAGCACAAGCAAAAGCTAATGCAAAAGCTAAAAAAACTATATTCACAATAAAAGGTGGATTATTAACTGGTAAGAGAATGGAAACTGCTGAGGTAGTATCACTTGCTAAATTACCATCAAGAGAACAACTTCTATCTATGATCTTAAACGGAATGTTAGGTCCAGTTAGAAAACTTGCATATGCAACAGTAGCAATAGCTGAACAAAAAGAAGCAGCTGCTGAGTAATTATCTCATTAGAGAAAATTAAAAATAAAACAAAGATAATTTAAGGAGGAAATAACAATGGCATTCAATAGAGAGCAATTCATAGCTGATTTAGAAGCTATGTCAGTATTAGAGTTAAGAGAATTAGTAACAGCTTTAGAGGAGCACTTCGGTGTAACTGCTGCTGCACCAGTAGCTGTAGCTGCTGCTGAGGGATCAGCTGTAGAAGAAAAAACTGAATTTGATGTAGTATTAACTGCTGCAGGACCAAACAAAATCGCTGTAATCAAAGAGGTTAGAGCTATAACTGGTTTAGGATTAAAAGAAGCGAAAGCAGTAGTAGATAACGGTGGAGTAATTAAAGAAGCCGCTTCTAAAGAAGATGCTGAAGCAATAAAAGCTAAATTAACTGAAGCTGGAGCAACAGTAGAAGTTAAGTAATAACCATAAAAGTTATTATTAAATTAGTAACATGTTATACTAAAATGAAAAAAAATAGGCACTCTAACAGGGTGCCTTTTTACTCATTTAAAAAAAAGAATCTATAAAAATGGTCGGTAAAGTTAATACTTAATCTTTTGAAAATAAAATTAGTTTTATTTTCCAAAGATTAGGTATTGATCACTATATAAATAGTAAGGAGTGTGAATTGATGGGGAAACTCGTTGAAAGATTGAATTTTGGAAGAATCGAAGAAAGAGGAAATATGCCTCACTTCTTAGAATTCCAACTGGATTCCTATGAAGATTTTCTACAAGCTAAGGAGGCTCCACTTAACAGAAAAGATAAGGGGTTAGAGTCTGCTTTTAGAGAAGTATTCCCTGTTGAATCTTCAAATGGAGATATAAAATTAGAATATGTTGCCTATGAGTTGCACGAAGCTGATGCGCCTTTAAATGATGAGCTTGAGTGTAAAAAAAGAGGAAAAACTTACTCTGCTTCTTTAAAAGTAAGATTAAGACTTACTAATAAGAAAAGTGGAAATGAAATACAAGAAACTCTTGTATATTTCGGTGAAGTGCCTCTAATGACTGAAAGAGGAACATTTATAATTAATGGTGCTGAAAGAGTTGTAGTATCGCAACTTCATAGATCGCCAGGAGTATCATTCAATAAAGAAGTTAATATTCAAACAGGTAAAGATTTATTCTCAGGGAAAATTATACCATACAAAGGAACTTGGTTAGAGTTCGAAACTGATAAGAATGATTTTTTAAGTGTTAAAATTGATAGAAAGAAAAAAGTTTTAGCAACTGTTTTCTTAAAAGCTGTAGATTTCTTTGAAACAAATGAAGAAGTTATGGATGAATTCTTAGAAGAAAAAGAAATAGATTTAACAGAATATTATGAGAGATATACAAATAAAGAGGAACTTTTAAGTGTTCTTAGAACAAGAATAGAAGGAAGTTTCATTAAAGAGGATGTTTTCAACGAAGAGACAGGGGAAGTATTGTTTGAAACTAAACAATTAATAACAGAAACTGTTGTTCTTGATTTAATAGATTTAAAAATTGAAAACATTTTAATTTGGGAAGTAAAGCCTGAAGATAAAGTAATGGCAAATACAATAGTTAATGATACAGGAGATACAAAAGAAGAAGCTGTAACAGAGGTATTTAAGAAATTAAGACCAGGAGATTTAGTTACAATAGATTCTGCAAGATCATTAATCAAACAAATGTTCTTCAACCCTCAAAGATATGATCTTGAGCCAGTTGGAAGATATAAAATGAACAAAAGATTAAAATTAGATTTACCAGAAGATGAAATTCTATTAACAAAAGAAGATGTAATTGGAACTATTAAGTATGTAATTGGATTAAATAATGGAAAAGGTCATACTGATGATATTGATAATTTATCAAACAGAAGAGTTAGAGGTGTAGGAGAGCTGTTATTAATGCAAATTAAAACAGGACTATCTAAAATGGGTAAAATGGTAAAAGAGAAAATGACTATACAAGATATAGAAACATTAACTCCACAATCATTATTAAACACAAGACCTTTAAATGCTTTAGTTTTAGATTTCTTTGGATCAGGTCAACTTTCTCAATTCATGGACCAATCAAATCCTTTAGCAGAGTTAACTCATAAGAGAAGAATTTCTGCATTAGGACCTGGTGGACTTTCAAGAGAAAGAGCAGGATTTGAAGTAAGAGACGTACATGATTCTCACTATGGAAGAATCTGTCCAATAGAAACTCCAGAGGGACCAAATATCGGTCTGATTGGATCATTAGCTATTTATGCAAAGGTTAATTCATATGGATTCATTGAAACTCCTTATGTAAAAGTAGAAAATGGAGTGGCTAATTTTGATAATATTCATTACTTAGCTGCTGATGAAGAAGAAGGATTATTTATAGCTCAAGCCGATACAACAATTGGTGAGAATGGAGAGCTTCTTGGAGATGTAGTTTGTAGATATGGGCATGAGATTGTTCATATATTAGGAGATAAAGTGCATTATTTAGATGTATCGCCTAAACAAGTTGTATCAGTTTCAGCAGGATTAATACCATTCTTAGAGCATGATGATGCTAACAGAGCCCTAATGGGATCAAACATGCAAAGACAAGCAGTACCTTTACTAAGAACTGAGGCACCATTTATCGGAACTGGGTTAGAAAGAAAAGTTGCTGTTGATTCAGGAGCTGTAATATCATCTAAAGCAGAAGGTAAAGTAATTTATGTTGATGCTAAAGAGATTATAGTTGAAGATGCAGAAGGAAAATCATATAAACATAGATTATTAAACTTCGAAAGATCAAACCAAGCAATGTGTTTACACCAAACTCCATTAGTTGAGTTAGGACAGGAAGTAGAGTTAGGGCAAGTAATTGCTGATGGACCTGCTACTAAAGGTGGAGATCTAGCTTTAGGTAGAAATATCTTAATGGCATTTATGCCTTGGGAAGGGTATAACTATGAGGATGCGATTTTAATATCTGATAGATTAAGAAAAGATGATGTATTTACATCAATACATATAGAAGAATACGAAATAGAAGCTAGAAACACTAAACTAGGTGATGAAGAGATAACAAGAGAGATTCCAAATGTATCAGAGGAAGCTTTAAAGAACTTAGATGCTAGAGGAATAATTGTTGTTGGATCAGAAGTTGGACCAGGAGATATTCTTGTTGGAAAAACTGCACCAAAAGGTGAATCAGAACCACCTGCAGAGGAAAAATTACTAAGAGCAATCTTTGGTGAAAAAGCTAGAGATGTAAGAGATACATCACTAAAAATGCCTCATGGATCTAAAGGAACAGTTGTTGAAGTTCTTGAGTTATCAAGAGAAAATGGAGATGAATTAAAGGCTGGAGTAAATAGATCAATAAGAGTATTCATTGCAGAAAAGAGAAAGATAACTGTTGGAGATAAAATGTCAGGAAGACACGGTAATAAAGGTGTTGTTTCTAGAGTATTACCTTCAGAAGATATGCCATTTTTAGCAGATGGAACTCACTTAGATGTTGTTATTAATCCACTTGGAGTACCATCACGTATGAACATAGGACAAGTACTTGAGGTTCACTTAGGTATGGCTATGGGAAAATTAAATGGTGGAACTTATTTATCTACTCCAGTATTTGATGGAGCTAGAGAAGAGCAAGTTAAAGATTATTTAGAAAAAGCAGGATACCCTAGAAAAGGTAAAGTAACATTATTTGATGGAAGAACAGGAGATAAGTTTGATAATCCAGTAACAGTAGGAAGAATGTATATGTTAAAACTACATCACCTTGTTGAGGATAAAATGCACGCAAGAGCAATTGGACCATACTCACTAGTAACACAACAACCACTAGGAGGAAAAGCTCAGTTCGGAGGACAAAGACTTGGAGAGATGGAGGTTTGGGCACTAGAGGCTTACGGAGCTTCAAACATACTTCAAGAGATGTTAACAGTTAAGTCAGATGACGTAACTGGAAGAACAAAAACTTACGAGGCAATCGTAAAAGGTGAAGAGATGCCAGAGGCAGATTTACCAGAATCATTTAAAGTTCTATTGAAAGAGTTCCAAGCTCTTGCACTAGATGTAGAGTTATTTGATTTAAACAATGAGTTAATTAACGTTAACGAAGAGTTAGGAAAAGATGAAACAATTGTTGAATTTTCTTTATCTGACCAGATAAACTAATTTTAAAATTAATTGAATATGATGATAGATGAAAGCTTTATCTCATTTAAGGAGGCTTTGTATTTAATATGGGAATTAAAAGTTTTGAAAAGATTAGAATAAAACTTGCTTCTCCAGAGAAGATCATAGATTGGTCTTACGGAGAAGTTACAAAACCGGAAACTATAAACTATAGAACACTAAATCCAGAAATGGATGGACTTTTTTGTGAAAGAATATTTGGACCATCGAAAGATTGGGAATGTTCATGTGGAAAATATAAGAGAATGAGATATAAAGGTCTAACTTGTGAGAAATGTGGCGTTGAAGTTACAAAATCTAAAGTTAGAAGAGAGAGAATGGGGCATATAGGTTTAGCTGCCCCAGTAGCTCACATCTGGTACTCAAAAGGTACTCCAAATAAGATGTCTTTAATTTTAGGAATATCTCCTAAAGAATTAGAATCAGTTTTATATTTTGCTAGATATATTGTTACAGTAAGTGAAGAGCCAACTTTAAAAATTGGAAAAATTATCACTGAAAAAGAATACAAGCTTTATAAGCAAATGTACGGAAGACAATTTGAAGCAAAAATGGGAGCAGAAGCAATATTAAAGCTATTAGAAATGATAGATTTAGAAGCTCTTAGATTAGAACTTGAAAAAGAGTTAGAAGATGTAAATTCAGCTCAAAAAAGAAAGAAATTAGTAAAAAGATTAAAAATAACTAGAGATTTCTTAGCATCAGGAAATCAACCTCAATGGATGATTTTAAAGAATGTTCCAGTTATACCAGCTGATTTAAGACCTATGGTTCAATTAGATGGAGGAAGATTTGCTACTTCTGACTTAAATGATTTATATAGAAGAGTTATAAACAGAAATAACAGATTAAAAAGACTTTTAGAAATAAAAGCTCCAGAAATCGTTGTTAAAAATGAAAAAAGAATGCTTCAAGAAGCAGTAGATGCTTTAATTGACAATGGAAGAAGAGGAAAACCAGTTGTTGCTCAAAACAACAGAGAGTTAAAATCTCTATCAGATATGTTAAAAGGTAAGCAAGGTAGATTCAGACAAAACCTTCTTGGAAAAAGGGTAGATTACTCTGCAAGATCGGTAATTGTTGTTGGTCCATCATTAAAAATGAACCAATGTGGAATTCCTAAAAAAATGGCACTTGAGCTTTATAAACCTTTCATTATGAGAGAATTAGTAAAGAGAGAGTTAGCTACAAATATAAAAACAGCTAAGAAGTTAGTTGAAGATGCAGATGATAAAGTTTGGGATGTAATTGAAGATGTAATTCAAGATCACCCAGTACTATTAAACAGAGCACCCACACTTCATAGACTATCAATCCAAGCTTTTGAACCAGTTCTAATAGAAGGAAAAGCAATAAGACTTCACCCTCTAGTATGTTCTGCATTTAATGCTGACTTTGATGGAGACCAAATGGCAGTACACTTAGTGTTATCGCCTGAGGCTATAATGGAAGCAAAACTTCTTATGTTAGCACCAAATAATATTATATCACCTTCAAATGGAGAGCCAATTGCTGTTCCATCTCAAGATATGGTAATGGGATGTTTCTATATGACTAAAGACAGACCAGGTGCAAGAGGAGAAGGTAAATCATTCTCTAATAAAGAGCAAGTTTTAACAGCTTATGATACAGGTATTATTGATACTCATGCTGTTGTAAATGCAAGAATTAATGGAGAAATGGTAAAAACTACAGCAGGAAGAATTATGTTTAATAACATATTACCAGAAGTAAATAAACAATATGATATAACATTTGGTAAATCTCAATTAAAGAAATTAATTGGAACGTTATATGAAATGCATGGATTTACTAAGACTGCAGAATTAATAAATGATATTAAAGATTTTGGATACCACTATGCAACATTTGCAGGAGTATCAGTAGGAATTGAAGATTTGGAAATTCCAGCATCTAAAAAACCTATATTAGAAGAAGCAGATAAAAAAGTAGCTGAAATTGAAGCAGATTATAAATCTGGAAAGATTATTAATGAAGAGAGATATAGAAAAACTGTAGCTCTTTGGTCTGAAACAACAGCTAAAGTAACAGATGCAATGATGAGTGGACTAGATCAATTTAACCCAGTTTATATGATGGCGAACTCTGGAGCCAGAGGATCTATTGCACAGATGAGACAACTTGCGGCAATGAGAGGAAACATGGCCGATACACAAGGTAGAATCATTGAGGTACCTATCAAGGCCAACTTTAGAGAAGGACTAACAGTATTAGAATTTTTCATGTCTTCACACGGAGCAAGAAAAGGACTAGCAGATACTGCCTTAAGAACAGCCGATTCAGGATATCTAACAAGAAGATTAGTTGATATTTCACACGAAGTTATTGTAAATGCTGAAGATTGTGGAACACATGAAGGAATCGAAGTAGCAGAACTAGTTTCTGATGGAGCAGTTATTGAAAAATTATCAGAAAGATTATTAGGAAGAGTTCCAGCAGAAGATGTTGTTTTAGATGGTGAGATTATTGCTAGAAGAAACGAGATGTTTACAAAAGAACAAATTGCTAGAATCACTGAATTAGATATAAAGAAAGTTAAAATTAGAACACCTTTAACATGTGATCTTGAAAAAGGAGTATGTCAAAGATGTTATGGAATGGATCTTGCTAATCATAAGGAAATATTACTTGGAGAAGCAGTTGGAGTTATTGCAGCTCAATCAATTGGAGAGCCAGGAACACAACTTACAATGAGAACATTCCATACAGGTGGAGTTGCAACAGCAACAGCATCTGCAACAAGTATTAAAGCTGAAAATTCAGGTAAAGTAGTATTTAAAGACTTAAAAATACTTGAAAATCAAGCTTCACATGAGAAAATTGTAGTATCTCAATCAACTAAAATAATTATAGGAAACTATGATTATGAAATAGCTTCAGGATCTATTTTACAAGTTGAAGATGGACAAGAAGTTAAAACTGGAGATGTTCTAGTAACATTTGATCCATATCATATTCCTATTATTGCCAACCAAGATGGTAGAATAGAATATAGAGAACTATATGTAAAAGAAGATTATGATGAAAAATATAATGTAACAGAGTATAGAGCTATAAAAACAGTTGAATCAGGAGACGCTAACCCAAGAGTTGTTATCTTTGATGAAGAGGGAGCAGCTATAGAAAGTTATTCAATACCATTTGGAGCATACTTAATGGTAAGAGAAGGGGAAGAAGTTAAAACTGGTCAAATTATAGCAAAAATAATTAAAGAAGGTGAAGGTACGAAGGATATTACTGGAGGTCTTCCTAGAATTCAAGAGTTATTTGAAGCTAGAAATCCAAAAGGAAAAGCTATACTATCTGAAATAGATGGTAAAGTTGAAGTTACTGGAAGAAAGAAAAAAGGTATGAGAGTAATTATTATCAGATCTACTTTTGATTCAGAAAACTTTAAAGAGTACTTAGCACCAGTAGGAGAACACTTAATCGTAACTGATGGAATGCTTGTAAAAGCTGGAGATAAAATAACTGATGGAGCTATATCACCATTTGATGTATTAAACATTAAAGGATTAGTTGCAGCAGAGCAATTTATACTAGAGTCAGTACAACAGGTTTATAGAGACCAAGGTGTTACAGTAAATGATAAACATATAGAGATTATAGTTAAGCAGATGTTTAAGAAGGTAAGAATCGTAGATTCTGGAGCTTCATTATTATTAGAAGATGAAGTTGTTGAGAAGAGAGTAGTTGAATTAGAAAATGCTAAGTTAAGACATGAAGGAAAGGCTGAAATTAAATATGAGCCAGTAATTCAAGGTATAACAAAAGCAGCTGTTAACACAGGAAGTTTCATTTCAGCAGCATCATTCCAAGAAACAACAAAAGTTCTATCAAATGCAGCAATAGAAGGTAAGGAAGATTACTTAGAGGGGCTAAAAGAAAATGTAATTATAGGTAAGAAAATTCCAGCAGGTACTGGATATAAAGCTTATAAAAATATAGTTCCAGTAGAGATAGAGGATTAACTAATAGAATAGGCGACTTTGTCGCCTATTTTAGCATTTTATTTATGAAAGGGTGATATGATGAGAAGTATGACGGGATATTCAAAAGAATATTTTGAAAATGAGAAATATGCAATATCATTAGAGATTAAAAGCGTGAATAATAAAAATTTAAATTTTAAAATAAAATCACCCTATATACTAAATTTTTTGGAAAATAAAATCAGAACAGAGGTTGCTTCTAAAGTAAAAAGAGGAAGTATTGATTTAAAAATCGAATTTCAAGATAAAAGAGAAGTGGAAAAATTATTCGAATATGATAAAAATTTAAGTAATTCTTATATGCAGATTTTAACAACAATGGAAGAGGATTATAGTGAAAAATTTAGTAATAAATTAGATTTTTTAGTGAAAAATCTAAATGTTATTAAAAGAAATGATCTTGAAATTGATGAAAAAGATTATGAAAATTTTATTGTTGAAAATTTACATAGATTATTAGATTCTTTTATTAATATGAAAGAAGCAGAAGGAAATAGAATGAAAATATATTTCTTAGAATGCATAAGTATTTTAGAGAAAAATATATCTAAAATAAAAGAGATGAAAGAATTAGTTGTTGTAAATTATAAAGAAAAATTACTTGAAAGACTTTCAAAAATTCAAGAAATTGAATTTAATGAGGAATCTATTCTAAAAGAGATCCTTTTATTTACAGATAGATCTGATATATCAGAAGAAGTTTCTAGATTGGAAAGTCATCTTTGTCAATTAAAAATAGAACTAGAATCAACTGATACTGGAATAGGTAAAAAAATTGATTTTATTCTTCAAGAGATATTTAGAGAATTAAATACATCTGGAGTGAAATGTAATTTTTATGAAATTTCAAAATTAATAGTAGAATGTAAAAATGAAATTGAAAAAATAAGAGAGCAAGCTTTAAATATAGAATAAAAAGGAGAAGGAAATGGTAAAAGGAGAACTATTTATTGTATCAGGACCAAGTGGTGCTGGAAAATCAACAATATGTAGAATAGTTAGAAAACAGTTAGGAATAAACTTAGCTACATCTGCCACAACTCGTGAACCTAGAGAGGGAGAGTTAAATGGAAGAGATTATTATTTTTTAGGTGTGGAAGAGTTTAAAGAAAAAATTCAAAATAAAGAATTTCTAGAATATGCAACTGTACACACTAACTACTACGGGACTTTAAAATCAGAAGTTGAAGCTAGACTTGCAACAGGAGAGAATGTTATTCTTGAAATAGATGTGCAAGGAGGTCTTCAAGTTAAAGATGTATATCCTGAAGCTCATTTAGTATTTTTTAGAACTCCAACAAGTGAAGATTTAGAAAGAAGATTAAGAGGAAGAAAAACTGATAGTGAAGAAACAATCCAGTTAAGATTAAAAAATTCATTGGAAGAATTAAAATATGAAGATAAATATGATATAACAATAACTAATCACACAGTTGAAAAATCATGTGAAGAGTTAGTAAAAATTATCAACTCAAAGAATTAGGAGGAAATAAAATGAAAAAAACTATAACATATGATGAATTACTAGCTAAAATTCCAAATAAATATACTTTAACAATTACAGCGGGGAAAAGAGCAAGAGATATTGGAAAAGGTGCTCCTGTTTTAATAAAATGTGGTAAGAAAGATACAGTAATAAGAAAAACTTTTAGAGAGATTTTAGAGGATAAAATAACTTATATAGAATTACCAGAGGAATTAACAAATGATCAAGAGTAGAAATTTATTTCTGCTCTTGATCATTTTTATAATCTTTGTAGGATGTAAAAAGAAAGAGGAAAGAATAAATGAAGAAAAATTTGCTTTTGGAACTTATATAAAACTGTCTATTTATTCTAATAATGAAAAACAAGCAAAAAAAATAATGAATAGTGCATTTGATGAGATAGAAAGAATTGATACAAAGTATAATAGCAAGACGAAAGGTAGTTTAGTAGATATATTAAATGTGAAGGGAAAATCAACATTTGATGCAGAAGGGCTATATTTATTAAAAGAAGTAAATAAAGCATACCTTATGTCTAATAAAAAATATGATATAACAATGGGACCTTTAATGGATGCTTGGGGATTTTCTGAAACGGCAGAACTTAGAACAACGTTACCCACACCAAAAGAATTAGACAAAGCAGCATTAGAAGTGGATTATTCTAATTTAAAAGTTGAAGGTAATAATATAAAATTTTTGAAAAATGGAATGGAGTTAGATACTGGTTCTTTTTTAAAAGGATATGCAGTAGAAAAAGCAAAAGAACTTATGATGAAAGAAGGAGTAAAAAGTGGATTTGTAAGTTCTATTTCTAGCATAGCAGCAATTGGTGGAAAAGGAGATGGGAGTCCTTGGAGAATAGGAATTCAAAATCCAGATAATCCATCAGATATTTTAGGAGTAGTAGAGTTAAAAAATCAAAGCATGGGAGTCTCTGGAGATTATCAAACTTATGTGACAATTGGTGGAAAAAGGTATCATCATATTATCGATAAAGAAACAAAATATCCGGTAAATGACAAGAGAATGGTTGTTGTTGTGAATAATAACTCGTTAATTTCAGATTTGTATTCTACAGCATTTTTCTTAATGCCAATTAATAAAGTAATGGAAATAGCTGATAGGACACAAGGATTAGAGGTTTTAATTGTTGATATAAACAATAAAATACACCTTTCCAAAAACTTTAAATTTGAAAAAAAACAGTAAAAAAATAAGAAAAAAAGAACTTTATTTCCGCTTGAAATATCTTGGGGTTTCTCGTATACTTAAGAGATATAAAACTTACTTGGGAGGTATTAAAAGTGGAACAAGTGATCTATTTAGGAATCTTTGGTGGTATAATAGCATTGTTGTCAGCAAATTTTTATTCGAGGAAAGTAGGTAGTTATGAAATTAATATTCCAAAAGTTGCTGAGATAACAGATGCCATTAGAGAGGGAGCTATGGCTTTTTTAACAGCGGAATATAAAATTTTAGTATGGTTTGTAGCAGCAGTAGCAATATTATTAGGAATATTTTTAGATCCTATGGTTGCCATTACGTTTATAATGGGAGCTTTAACATCAGCATTAGCTGGAAATATAGGGATGAGAATAGCAACAAAAGCAAATGGAAGAACATCTATAGCAGCTAAAGAGGGTGGATTATCAAAAGCCTTAGATGTTGCTTTTGCAGGTGGAGCAGTAATGGGATTATCTGTTGTTGGACTTGGTATGCTAGGTTTAACAATTATGATATACCTATTTAATTGGGATGTAGAGATAATAACAGGATTTGGAATGGGAGCTTCATCAATTGCACTTTTTGCAAGAGTTGGTGGTGGAATTTATACAAAGGCAGCAGATGTTGGTGCGGATTTAGTAGGAAAAGTTGAAGCTGGTATTCCAGAGGATGATCCGAGAAATCCAGCTACTATAGCAGATAATGTTGGAGACAATGTTGGAGATGTTGCAGGAATGGGAGCTGACTTATTTGAATCTTATGTTGGATCGATTATCGCAACACTAGCAATAGGAACTACATTGGGAAAAGAGTACCTTTTAGCACCAATAGCGATTTCAGCTTTTGGCATATTAGCATCTATTTTAGCAACTGTAACAGTTAAAACGGATGATCCTGATAAAGTTTATCATAAATTAGAAAATGGAACGAGAATAGCAGGATTTTTATCTTTAGTAGCTTCTTTTGGAGTAGTAAAATATTTAGCCTTACCAATAGGAGTTTTCTACTCAATTGTAGCAGGATTAGTAGCAGGATTAGTAATTGCTTACTTTACAGGTCTATATACAGATACTGGTAAAAGAGCAGTTAATAGAATAGCAGATTCAGCAAAAACTGGAGCTGCAACAACAATTATTGAAGGGTTAGCAGTGGGAATGGAATCAACTGTAGCTCCATTAATTGTAATCTCTTTAGCTATAATAGTAGCTTTCCAATGTAGTGGATTATATGGAATTTCAATAGCAGCGGTAGGAATGTTATCGACAACAGGAATGGTTGTGGCAGTTGATGCTTATGGTCCAGTGGCTGATAATGCTGGTGGGATAGCAGAAATGGCAGAGCTACCTCCAGAAGTAAGAGAGTGTACAGATAAATTGGATGCAGTAGGAAACTCAACAGCAGCAGTAGGAAAAGGATTTGCAATAGGATCGGCAGCACTTACAGCATTATCATTATTTGCAGCATATAAGGAAGCGATTCAAGTTAGAACAGCAGAAGATTTTGTTTTAGATATAATAAATCCAGAAGTTATAGTAGGTTTATTTATTGGTGGAATGTTGACATTCTTATTCTCAGCTTTAACAATGACAGCAGTAGGAAAAGCAGCGATGGAAATGGTTGAAGAAGTTAGAAGACAATTTAGAGAAAATCCAGGAATAATGGATAAAACTGTAAAACCTGATTATAAAAGATGCGTAGAGATTTCAACAAGATCATCATTAAGAGAGATGGTAGTTCCAGGGATTTTAGCAATTTTAGCACCAGTGTTAGTTGGATTATGGTCACCACATGCTCTTGGAGGATTATTAGCAGGTTCTTTAGTAACAGGAATATTAATGGCTATAATGATGGCAAATGCTGGTGGAGCTTGGGATAATGCTAAAAAGCAAATTGAAGCTGGATATCTTGGAGATGGAAAAGGTTCAGATAGACATAAAGCAGCAGTAGTTGGAGATACAGTAGGAGATCCATTTAAAGATACATCAGGACCATCATTAAATATATTGATAAAGTTAATGAGTATAGTATCACTTGTTTTAGTTCCTTTATTTGTATAAAAAATATGTTAAAAAATCAGGCTAAATTCTTTCGAGAGTTTAGCTTTTTTTTACATCTAAATTAGGAATTTTTGCGTCTAAGTTAATAAAGAATAAAATATATATAAATTAATTTCAATGAAAAATAGAATTAAAATGGTATAATACTTAAAATTGGAAACTATATATTCAAAAAAAGGTAAAAAATGAACTCTTTCATTTCTTGACTTTCAAGCTAAGATTAGATAGAATTTTACATATATAAATAAGAGAGAAAAGAACAATTTCAATAGATATAAAAACTCATTTAGGAGGAATTATGAAAAAAACGAAAATTGTATGTACAATAGGACCGAAAACAGAATCGGTAGAGCTTTTATCAGAATTGTTAGAAGCTGGAATGAATGTAATGAGAATGAATTTTTCTCATGGAAATCATGAAGAACATAAAAATAGAATAGTTAATTTAAAAGAAGCTATAAAAAATACAGGAATTAATGCAGCAGTTTTACTTGATACTAAAGGACCTGAAATAAGAACAATAAAACTTATTGATGGAAAGGATGTTGCGTTAGTGGCAGGACAGAAATTTGTTATAACAACAGATGAGACAATTATTGGAGATGAAAATAGAGTTGCTGTAACATATAAAGGACTTACTGAAGATTTGAAACCTGGAAATATAGTTTTAATAGATGATGGTTTAATTGAAATGGAAGTTGAAGAGATTTTTGGAAATGAAGTTAGATGTCTTGTTAAAAACAACGGAGATTTAGGTGAAAATAAAGGAGTTAACTTACCAAATGTTTCAGTTCAATTGCCAGC
Source organism: uncultured Cetobacterium sp. (assembly GCF_947039425.1). GTDB lineage: Bacteria > Fusobacteriota > Fusobacteriia > Fusobacteriales > Fusobacteriaceae > Cetobacterium_A. The sequence goes on from NZ_CAMQYW010000012.1 coordinate 17,062, forward strand.
TTTATCAGCAAAAGATATGGGAGATTTAAAATTTGGATGCAAAGAAAATGTTGATTTTGTTGCAGCATCATTTATAAGAAAAGCTGATGATGTAAAAGCTGTGAGAGAAGTTTTAGATGCAAACGGTGGAGAAAAAATTAAAATAATTTCAAAAATAGAAAATCAAGAAGGATTAGATAATTTTGATGAAATTTTAGAGTTGTCTGATGGAATAATGGTAGCAAGAGGAGACTTAGGAGTTGAGATTCCTGTTGAAGAGGTTCCATTTGCTCAGAAGATGATGGTTGAGAAATGTAATTTAGCAGGTAAAGTAGTAATTACAGCTACTCAAATGTTAGATTCAATGATAAAAAATCCAAGACCAACAAGAGCAGAAGCAACAGATGTTACTAATGCTATTTTAGATGGTACAGATGCTATAATGTTATCTGGAGAAACAGCAAAAGGAAAATATCCTGTAGAAGCTGTAACAGTTATGAGAAAAATAGCTGAAAAAACAGATCCATTAGTAGCTTTCCAAATAGAGAATGAAGAGGGAGTTAGAATAACTGAAGCAATGGCAAGAGGAACTGTTGATGTAGCTGAAGCTTTAGGAGCTAAGCTAATTGTTGTAGGAACTTCATCAGGAAGATCAGCTATGGCTTTAAGAAGATATTTCCCAGAGGCATTTATTTTAGCAATAACAAATAATGAGAAAACATATAATCAAATGATTTTAACAAGAGGAGTAATTCCATATTTAGCAACAACAGCTTATACTTTAGAAGAGTTCTATGCATTTGCTGAAACAAAAGCTGTTGAACTAGGATTATCTCATTCAAAAGATGTTATAGTAGCAGCCTGTGGAGAAGAAGTATTTAAAGCAGGTACAAGTAACTCAATGAAAGTTATTAAAGTAAAATAAAAAAATTGATATAAAAAATTCTAAGGAGGATTTAAAGATATGACAAGAATAATTGAAGTTAAAGGAAGAGAAATTCTTGATTCAAGAGGAAACCCAACAGTAGAGGTAGATGTATTATTAGAATGTGGAGCAATGGGTAGAGCAGCAGTTCCATCAGGAGCATCTACAGGAGCTTATGAAGCTGTTGAGTTAAGAGATGAAGATAAATCTAGATACTTAGGAAAAGGTGTGTTAAAGGCTGTAACTTATGTTAATACAGAGTTAAGAGATTTAGTAATTGGAATGGATGCAACAAATCAAGTTGCTATAGATAAAGCAATGATCGCTTTAGATGGAACTCCAAATAAAGATAGATTAGGAGCTAATGCTATATTAGGTGTTTCTTTAGCAGCAGCAAAAGCAGCAGCCGCAGCATTAGGATTACCACTATATAAATATTTAGGTGGGGTTAATGCAAAAGAATTACCAGTACCAATGATGAATATTTTAAATGGAGGAAGTCATGCTGATTCAGCTGTAGACGTTCAAGAGTTTATGGTTCAACCAGTTGGAGCAAAAACATTTGCTGAAGCAATGAGAATGGGATGTGAAATTTTCCATCACTTAGGAAAAATATTAAAAGCTAATGGAGATTCAACAAACGTTGGAAATGAGGGTGGATATGCACCAGCTAAAATCAACGGAACTGAAGGAGCTTTAGATATAATTGTTGAAGCTGTTAAAGCTGCAGGATATGAATTAGGAACAGATGTTACATTTGCACTTGATGCAGCTGCAACTGAGTTCTGTGTAGAAAAAGAGGATGGAACTTTTGAATACCACTTTAAAAGAGAGGGTGGAGTAGTAAGAAGTACTGAAGATATGGTTGAGTGGTATGCAGAGTTATGTGAAAAATATCCAATTAAATCAATAGAAGATGGACTTGGAGAAAATGACTGGGCTGGATTCCAAATGTTAACTGAGAAAGTTGGAAAGAAAATTCAAATAGTTGGAGACGATTTATTTGTAACTAATACAGAGAGATTAGCAAGAGGAATTGAAATGAAATCTGCTAACTCAATTTTAATAAAATTAAATCAAATTGGAACTTTAACTGAAACTTTAGATGCTATAGAAATGGCAAAAAGAGCTAATATGACTGCTGTAATTTCTCATAGATCTGGAGAAACAGAAGATGCAACGATAGCTGATATTGCTGTTGCAACTAATGCAGGACAAATTAAAACTGGTTCAACTTCAAGAACTGATAGAATGGCTAAATATAACCAATTATTAAGAATTGAAGAGGAGTTAGGAGAAGTAGCTCAATATAACGGATTAAACGTATTCTATAATACTGCAAAATAAATAATAAGATTTTTTTAAGAGGACTTTAAAAGGTCCTCTTTTTTTTATAAGACCTTTAAAAATAAAGGGGTTTATGCTACAATAACTTAGTAAAATAATAAAAAATCGGAGGAAAAATATGTCAAATGTATTCCAAGTATTACAAGATCGTGGTTATATAAAGCAAATGACTCATGAAGATGAGATAAAAGAAGTATTAGGGAAAGAAAAAGTAACTTTTTATATAGGGTTTGACCCAACAGCAGACAGTTTACACGTAGGACATTTTATAGCAATGATGTTTATGGCACATATGCAACAACATGGTCATAGACCAATAGCATTAATAGGTGGAGGGACAGCTCAAATAGGAGATCCAAGTGGAAGAACAGATATGAGACAGATGATGACAGATGAAATTATTGCTCATAACGTTGCATCTATAAAAAAACAAATGGAAAAGTTTATAGATTTTTCAGATGGAAAAGCTATTCTTGCAAATAATGCAGATTGGTTAAGAGATTTAAATTATATTGATTTTATAAGAGATATTGGTTCACAGTTTTCTGTAAATAGAATGTTATCAGCAGAGTGTTTTAAATCAAGAATGGAAAATGGTGGATTATCATTTTTAGAATTTAACTATATGTTAATGCAAGGGTATGATTTCCTAGTTCTAAATAGAGAGTATGGTTGTACAATGGAACTTGGTGGAGATGACCAGTGGTCAAATATGATTGCAGGTGTGGATCTATTAAGAAAGAAAGATAGAAAACAAGGGTATGCTATGACTTGTACATTATTAACAAATAGTGAAGGAAATAAAATGGGGAAAACAGCAAAAGGAGCTTTATGGTTAGATCCAGAAAAAACATCTCCATATGAGTTTTACCAGTACTGGAGAAATTTACCAGATGCAGATGTAGCTCAACCACTAGCATTATTAACATTTATTCCAATGGATGAAGTTAGAAGATTATCAGCTCTTGAAGGTGCAGAAATAAATGAAGCTAAAAAAGTATTAGCTTATGAAGTTACTAAAATAGTTCATGGAGTAGAAGAAGCTGAAAAAGCTAAGCAAGCGTCAGAAACATTATTTGGAAATGGTGGAGTGGATATGTCAAATGTTCCCACATCTGAAATATCAAAAGATAGAATAGGAACAGGACTTGTTGACTTAATGGTAGAACTTGGACTTTTAAAAACAAAAAGTGAAGGAAGAAGATTAGTTCAACAGAATGGTTTGTCTATAAATGATGATAAAGTAACTGATTTTGCAATGGAAGTAACAGATGAATTATTTAAAGATGGAGCAATGATGATAAAGCAAGGAAAGAAAAAGTTTAATAGGGTTGTTATAAAATAGTGATAGTAATAAGAGAAACAATTGTAGAGGATATAGATAATATATACAATCATTTAAATTTAAACTATGTAAGAAAATATTGTAAAAATAGTGAAGAGGAGCAAAAACAAAATCATAAACAGTGGTATAGTTTTTTAATTAATTCCCCATTTTATACAATGTTTACTGTTGAGAGTTTTGAAGGTGAATTTTTAGGAATTGTTAAATTTGAAATAGAAGAAGATTTTGAAGGAGCAGAAATCTCATTGTATCTAGCAGAGAATATAAGAGGAAAAGGATATTCTACAACAATAATTAATGCAAGTACAGAGGAGATTAAGTTTAAGTATCCTGATTTAAAATATGTGGTAGCGTATATTTTAGAAGAAAATATTAGATCTATATTGTGTTTTCAAAAAGCTGATTTTCTTTTTAAAGGTCAAATTGAGCATAGAGATATAGAGTATCAATTGTATATGAAAATGCTTGATTGATGGAGGTATTGAAATGACAAAAAAAGATAGGGCAAAAAAAGTAATTGAAATATTAGAAAATAAGTTTGGGTCACCAGAATGTGCATTAAATTATACAACACCATTTGAACTTTTAGTGGCAGTAATACTTTCAGCTCAATGTACAGATATAAGAGTAAATATAGTTACAGAAAAGATGTTTAAAATTGTAAACACACCATTAGGATTTTCAGAGATGCCTATAGAAGAGATAGAAAACTTAATAAGAAGTACTGGATTTTTTAGAAATAAAGCTAAAAATATAAAGTTGTGTAGTCAACAAATTTTAGAGAATCATAATGGATTAGTTCCTTCAGAGATGGAGGAACTAATTAAACTTGGTGGAGTGGGAAGAAAAACAGCCAATGTTGTAAGAGGAGAAATTTGGAAATTAGCTTCTGGAATAACAGTTGATACACATGTAAAAAGATTGTCTAATTTAATAGGACTAGTAAAGGAGACAGACGTATTAAAAATAGAAAAAGAATTGATGAAAATAATTCCTAAAAAATATTGGATAGAATTTTCTCATTTATTAATTTTGCAAGGTAGAGATAAATGTATTGCAAGAAGACCCAAGTGTTTAGAGTGTGAGATTAAAGAGTATTGTAAGCACGGAGAGAAAAAATAAAAATTAAAAATATTGGTATTTTTAATTCTTGACAGAAGAACTAAAGAATGATACTATTTTAATATAAATTAAATAGAGAATTTAAGGAGAGGTAAATATGAGAGTTTATCTGGATAATAATGGAACAACTAAAATGGACGCAGAAGTTTTAGAAGTGATGATGCCCTTTTTAACTGAAGAGTATGGAAATGCTTTTAGTATGCATTTATTTGGAAAAGAAACAGGATTAGCAGTTTCAGAATCAAGAGAGAAAATAGCAAATTTATTAAAAGTAAAGCCAGAAGAAATTA
>NZ_CAMQYW010000013.1 GCF_947039425.1 uncultured Cetobacterium sp.
TATGCAAAGGTGATAATACCAACAGAAAAAAGAGATGGTATTGTAGTACCTCAAGAGTCTGTTTTTATAAGAGATTTATTAAGTTATGTATATAAAGTAAAAGATGGAAAAGCTGAAAGAATTGAGGTTGTAACTGGAGCAGTTGCAAAACCAAATATTGAAATAGTAAAAGGGAACTTAAAAGTTGGAGATAAGGTAGTATCTGATGGAATATTTGGTCTATCTGATGGAGACGAAGTTACTATAAATAATTAGACAAAATTTAAAGAGGTGAAAAAAGTATGTCTTTAGCAGGAATTGCTATACGTAGACCAGTTGCAACAGTAATGTTAATGGTTTCTATGGTTTTTTTAGGAATCGTTTCAATGCTGTCAATGAAATCAGAGTTACTTCCGAACATGAATATTCCTATGGTCGTTATATCAACTACATGGAATGGAGCTGTACCAGAAGATGTTAATACTCAAATAACAAAGAAAATAGAGGATTCTCTTTCAGGTGTAGATGGTATTAAGAAAATAACTTCAACATCAGCATTTGAAAGATCAACAGTAAGAGTTGAATTTGATTATGGTGTAAATATAGATATAAAAAGAGGAGATATTCAAAGAGAAATAGATGCTATATCTGGAGAATTACCTGATGGAGCATCAAAACCTGTAACACAAAAGAGATTAGCAGGATCAGGAAATACGGCAATGATGTTAAATGTATCAGGACCAAATTTCTTAGAGTTAACTACTTTTGTAAATGAATTTATGACTCCAAGATTTGAAAGAATTGGAGGAGTAGGAGGAGTAGATACGTTAGGTTCTCCAGAAAAACAAATTCAAATTCAATTTGATACAGATAAGTTAGCATCATATAATTTAACGCCAAATGAGTTGTATGATTTATTGAAAAGTTCATCAATAAGTGTTCCATTAGGAGTAATTAAAACTGGTGGAAAAGATATTGTAGCTAGATTTATGGGTCAATTAAATTACTTAGATGAATTTAATAATATGATTTTAAAAAGTAATGGAAAGACATTAAGATTAAAAGATGTTGCTCATGTTGCTTTAACTACTGAAGATCAAACTGATATTGTAAAATACAATGGTCAATCATCAGTAATGCTAGTAATAGAAAAATCAACAGATGGAAATATATTAGATATTGCTAAAAATGCAAAAATAGCAATAAGTGAAATGGAACCATATTATCCTAAAGGATTAAAAGTAAGAACTGTAATGGATTATTCAAAGGATATTAAGTCATCAATATCTGGAGTAAAAGGAAATGCAGTTACAGGATTAGTTCTAGCAACAATTATTTTATTAGTATTCTTAAAAAATATAAGAGCAACAATGTTAATATCATTAGCACTACCAGTTGCAGTTATATTTACCTTTGCATTCTTATCTTTATTAGGAGTAACGATTAACGTTATATCATTAATGGGATTATCAATAGGTGTTGGTATGCTAACGGATAACTCAGTTGTTGTTATAGATAATATATATAGACATATAACAGAGCTTAAAAAACCAGTTATGGAAGCTTCAGAAGATGGAGCATCAGAAGTATCGGTTGCAATACTTGCATCAGCATTAACAACAATGGTAGTATTTATTCCAGTATTATTTATACCTGGAATAGCAAGAGAGATATTTAGAGATATGTCATTATCAATTATATTCTCAAATGTAGCTGCCTTAATAGTTTCTTTAACTTTAATGCCAATGGTTGCAAGTAGATTTTTAAAAGCAAATGTAGATATTACAAAAGAAGGTAAGATTTTTGGAAAAGTAAAAACTTCTTACGATGCAATAATAGAATGGGCAATTACAAATAGAAAGAAAACAATAATAGCAGCATTTGGAACATTTTTCGTAATGATGATATTAGGACCAATGTTAACAAGAACAGAGTTTATTCCAAAACAAGATTATGGAAGATATGCTGTTGTGATAGAACTTCCAAAGGGACTTTCTGTTGAAAGAGCTGAAAAAATAACAGAGCAAGCTGTTGATATTGTTAAGAAAAATCCTCTTACAAAGACATATATTTCTCTTGTTAAATCTGATGTAGGTGTAATAAATATAGATATTGGGCCAAAAACAGATAGAAAAGAATCTATATTCCAAGTAATGGATAGTTTGAGACCACAGCTGAAAAAAATTCCAGGAATTAAATTTAACTTAAAAGATGACTATCAATCTGGCGGTGGAGACAGAGATGTTGAATTTAGAGTGTCTTCTGATAGTTTAGATACAGCTGAAAAGATAGCTAAAGAGGTTCAAGATAAAATCAGAGTAATACCTGGAATAGCGGATGTTACATCAAGTATTGAACCGGGAAATACAGAAGCGAGAGTAGTGCTAAATAGAGATAAATTACGTGCTTATGGAATATCTCCATTTGATATTGGAAGAACTATAAGTTATTCATTCTTAGGTGGAAACAGAGCAACTGGTCAAACGTTAACTGTTAAAACAGGAACAGAAGAGATTGATGTATTAGTTAGACTTCCTAAAAAGGCAAGAACAAGTATATCTTCGCTTGAAGAGTTAAATATAAAAACTGCAGATGGTAAATTTATAAAAGTATCAGATGTAGCAAAAATAGTTATGGCAGAAGGAGCTTCTGAAATAACAAAAGCAGATAAAATTTTCTATGCATCAGTTTCTGCAAATGATGGTGGAATAGGATTAACTAGGGTTCAAGGAGAAATTGTAAAAGCTTATGAAAGTACTCATCCTCCAAAAGGAGTTAGTTATTCATGGGGAGGAATGTCTCAACTATTTAATGAGGCATTAGTACAAATGTTGATGGCTTTAGGAGTTTCAATATTCTTAATTTATGCAATTCTTGCATCACAATTTGAAAATTTTGTTTTACCGATAATTATATTAGCTTCTGTTCCACTAGCAATGATTGGAGTTTATGGTGGACTTATTATAACAAACTCACCGTTTGATATGATGGTAATGATTGGAATAATAATGTTAGCAGGAACCGTAGTTAATAATGCAATTGTATTAATTGACTTTATTAAGATTTTGAGAGAAAGAGGATATAAATTACATGATGCAGTTAGAGAATCATGTAAAACAAGACTTAGACCAATATTAATGACAACAATGACAACAGTTTGTGGAATGATTCCACTAGCTTTAGGATTTGGAGATGGAGCAGAACTATATTCTGGAATGTCAATAGCAGTAATATTTGGACTTTCATTCTCAACATTATTAACGTTAATTGTAATACCAGTATTATATATATCTATTGAAGAAAGTGTAGAAAATATAAGAAATAAATTTAAAAAGAAATAATTTTTTAAAGTTCCTAAAATTTTTTAGGAACTTTTTTTATAAAAAAGTTGTAAAAATAAAAAGTCTATGATAGACTAGTGGCAAGTAACAATTGAATAGAAAAATCTTGTATAATAGTTGTGATAAGGTCAACGAGTTTCTACCTGCTACCGTAAATTGGCAGACTACAAGGCATAGTTATAATATTTTTATATTACTTAACTTTGACTCTTGTGGAAATTACATTTGTAATTTCCTTTTTTTATAATATTTTTTACAAAAAAATTATTTGGAGGAGAATAGTTATGTACATAAAAATGAAAAGCAGGAAATATTTAATTTTAAAAAAAAGAATATTTTGTATAAAAACGCAGATTATTAATAAAGGTATAGTTGTACCTTTATAATAATGTGCGTTTTTATTTTTTTAAGGAGGAAGTAGATGAGTAAGGTTGGAATTATTATGGGGAGTAAATCTGATTTGCCAGTTATGAATGAGTGTATTGAAATATTGAAGGAGTTAGAAATAAATATTCAAGTAAATATAGTATCAGCTCATAGAACACCTGAATTAATGTATGAATATTCAAAAAATGCAGAGAAGAATGGAATAGAAATAATTATTGCAGGAGCAGGAGGAGCAGCACATCTACCAGGGATGGTAGCTAGTTTGACTGATATTCCAGTAATAGGAGTTCCTATAAAAAGTAAAAATTTAAAAGGGATAGATTCACTACTTTCTATTGTACAGATGCCAAATGGAATACCTGTGGCAACAGTTGCAATAAATGGTGGAAAAAATGCAGGACTTTTAGCAGGAAGAATTTTAGGATTAAGAGATGAGAAAATAAAAAATAATTTAAAGAGATATAGAGAGAATATGAGGGATGAGGTTTTATTAAATTCAGAGGTTAAAATATGAAAGAATATATAGGAATTTTAGGAGGGGGACAGCTTGCTAAGATGCTATGTGAGTCAGCTAAAAAAATAGGATATAAAACAATAGTATTGGATTGTGATAAAGATGCTTGTGGCGGGAAAGTAGCCACAAAACATTATGCAGACAATTATTTGGATGAGAAAATTTTAAAAAAAATATGTGATGAGTCAAAAGTAATAACATATGAATTTGAGAATATTCCAGTAGAAACAATAGAGTATATTGAAAAAAATGGAAATATACCTCAAGGAAAAAGACCTATATATATAAGTAAAAATAGGATAAGAGAAAAAAGTGAAATGAAAAAATTAGGGATAAGAATTGCTGAATTTGTAGAAGTAGAAAATAAATCTCATTTAATAAAAGGAGTAAGAAAGTTAGGTTATCCATTGATACTAAAAACTTGTGAAGAGGGATATGATGGAAAAGGACAGTGGAAAATAAATAGTATTGAGGATGTAGATTTAATACAGCTAGAAGAAAGAGAATATATTTTAGAAAAAAAGATAGATTTTCAAAAAGAAGTATCTTGTATGGTCATTAGAGGTATAAATGGAGAAATAGTAACATTTCCAATTGGAGAAAATATACATAAAAATGGGATTTTAAATATGACAATAGTTCCAGCTAGAATAGATAAAGAGCTAGAAGAAGAAATAAAATATATTTCTAAAAAGATAGTTGAAGAATTGAACTTTTATGGACCTTTAGGGATAGAATTTTTTATAAAAGATAACGAGATATATTTTAATGAAATGGCTCCAAGACCGCATAATAGCGTTCATTATACAATGGATGCTTGTAATGAATCACAGTTTGATCTTCACTTGAACTCTTTACTAGGAAAGAGTTTAGAAGAACCAAAACTGTTGAAAAAAGTGGTAATGTTAAATATTTTAGGTGAAGATAAAGAAAAAGTTGAAAAAATAAAAATTGATGAAAATATAAAAATATATTTATATGGAAAATCCATATGGAAAACAGGAAGAAAAATGGGACATATAAACTTTTTAGGGGATAATTTAGAAGAGTTAATTGAAAAAGCTAAATCATTTTAATGGAGGAGAAATGAATAAAAGGATTTTTATAAAAAAGAAAATTGGATTTCAAATAGAGGCTTTAGATTTAAAAAATGAACTTATAAAAAATTTAGATGAATCAGAAATTGAAAGTATAGATTTATATAACGTATATGATATTTTTAATTGTGAAGATGAAGACATAGAACTTTTAAAACACAAGGTTTTGTCTGAGGTTGTAACAGATGATATTTTTGAAAATATTGATTTAAAAGAAAATTATATAGCACTAGAATTTTTACCTGGACAATATGACCAAAGAGCAGATTCAGCTAGTCAATGTTTAATGCTCTTAAATAATAAAGAATGGATAGATATAAAAAGTGGTAAGGTTATAGTTTTTTTAGGAAAAGTTAAAAATTTAAATAAAATAAAAAATTATTTGATAAATCCAATAGAAATGAGAGAGAAAAATTTAGATATTTTAGAAAATAAAATAGAAGAATTTAATTTAGAAACTAAAAAAATTGAAAATTTTATAAATTTAGACAGAAAAAAATTAGTTTGTTTTTTAGAAAATCAAGGTTTAGCAATGAATATTGAAGACTTAGAACATATTCAAAAATATTTTAAAAATACAGAAAAAAGAGATCCAACAGAGGCAGAAATAAAAGTTTTAGATACCTATTGGTCAGATCACTGTAGACATACAACTTTTGAAACATATTTAAAAAATATAAAAATAAATAGTAATAATTTTAAAGAAGAGATTCAAAGTATATTTAATAAGTATATTGAATTAAAAGAAAAAGTTAATCCCAATAAAAAACAGATAACAATGATGGATATGGCTACTATTGGTGGAAAATATTTGAGGAAAATAGGGAAATTAAATGATTTAGAAATATCAGAAGAGATAAATGCTTGCAGTATAGAGGTGGATGTTGAAGTAGATAATGAAATTGAAAAATGGCTTTTAATGTTTAAGAATGAAACTCATAATCATCCAACAGAGATAGAACCTTTTGGTGGAGCAAGTACTTGTGTTGGTGGAGCAATAAGAGATCCATTGTCAGGAAGATCTTATGTATACCAAGGAATGAGAATTAGTGGAGCAGGAGATATTACAGAAAATATAAATAAAACTTTAGAAAATAAATTATCTCAAGAAAGAATATCAAAAGGTGCAGCTCAAGGATATTCATCTTATGGTAATCAAATAGGATTATCGACAACATTTGTAAAAGAGATATATCATGAAGGGTATAAAGCTAAAAGAATGGAAGTAGGAGCAGTAGTAGGAGCAGTAAAAAAAGAAAATGTAAGAAGAGAGGAACCAACTTTTGGAGATATTGTTATTTTAATAGGTGGAAAAACTGGAAGAGATGGAGTAGGTGGGGCAACAGGATCATCTAAAGAACATACAGATCAATCACTTTTAAAATGTTCTTCTGAAGTACAAAAAGGTAATGCTCCAATGGAAAGAAGAATTCAAAGGTTATTTAGAAATTCAGAAGTTTCTAAACTAATAAAAAAATCAAATGATTTTGGAGCTGGAGGAGTAAGTGTAGCAATAGGAGAACTTGCAAGAGGAGTTTATGTAAATTTAGATAAAGTTCCAGTAAAATATAAAGGTTTAAATGGAATGGAACTTTCTATTTCAGAATCTCAAGAGAGAATGGCTGTTGTAATAGAAAAAAAAGATGAGGAAAAATTTATAAATCTTTGTTATGAAGAAAATTTAGAAGGAGTTACAGTAGGAGAGATAACAAAGGATGATAGATTAGTATTAGTTTATAAAGGGGAAAAAGTAGTTGACATATCAAGAGAGTTTTTAGATACCAATGGAATTAAGCAAAGTCAAAATGTAGAAATAAAGGACTCAAATTTAAAAACTCCTTTTAATAAAGAAAATAAATTATCATTAAAAGATTCTATAAAAAATATTTTAAGTGATTTAAATGTAGCTTCTCAAAGAGGTATGGTTGAGATGTTTGATTCATCAATTGGAAGAAGTACAGTTCTTATGCCATATGGTGGAAAATATCAACTTACTGAGTCAGAAGGAAGTGTTCAAAAATTACCGACAGATAAAGAAACAAAAACTTGTTCAATATTAACTTATGGATATAATCCATTTATAACAGAGTATTCGCCGTATTTAGGAGCTCAGTATGCTGTAATAGAATCGCTTGCTAAAGTTGTTGCTTTAGGTGGAGATTTTTCAAAAGTGAGATTAACTTTTCAAGAGTATTTTGAAAAATTAGGAAAAGATGAAGTTAAATGGGGAAAACCAGTGTCATCTATACTTGGAGCTTTAGAAGCTCAGTTAGCATTTGAAACTCCAGCTATTGGAGGAAAGGACAGTATGAGTGGTACTTTTAAAGAGATAAATGTACCTCCAACATTAATATCATTTGCTGTTACAACAGAAAATGTAGATAACATAATATCTAGTGAATTTAAAGAGTATGGAAGTAATGTTTATTTAGTAAGTTCTAAAAGAAAAAGAAATAATCTTCCAGATTATGAAAATATTAAAGAGAATTTTAAACTAATAACAGAAAATATAAAAAACAAAAAAATAATATCAGCTTCAACGATAAAGTTTGGTGGAATTATGGAAACTTTACTTAAAAACTCTTTTGGAAATAAAATGGGATTAGATATAGATACAGATATAAATTTATTTGAAATTTTACCAGGAGATTTTATTGTTGAAAGTAAAGATGAGCTTAATTTTGGAAAATTTATAGGAAAAACAGTAAACTCTGAAGAGTTAAAAATAAATGGAGAGTTATTTAATATTAATGAGATGATTGAAATTTGGGAATCTAAACTTAAAAAGATATATCCATTGAAAAAAGAGAGTAATCAAGAGATAAAAAGTTTTGAAATTAATGATAAAGAGATAAAAAAATCTAAAAATAAATATGAAAAACCAAAGGTTTTAATTCCAGTATTTCCTGGAAATAATTGTGAGTATGATAGTAAGAAAGCTTTTGAAAAGGCAGGAGGAGATGTTGAGTTACTTGTGTTTAACAACTTAAATTCAAAAAGCATAAAAGAAAGCATAGAAATTTTAAGTGAAAAAATAAGAAAAACTCAGATATTTATGATACCTGGAGGATTTAGTGCTGGAGATGAACCTGATGGTTCTGGAAAATTTATAGGAAATGTATTACAAAATCCATTGATAAAAAATAGTATTAAAGAGCTACTTGAAAATGATGGATTAATTTTAGGAATATGTAATGGATTTCAAGCTTTAATAAAATCAGGACTACTGCCATATGGTGATGTTAATAAGCTAACAATTGAATCACCTACACTTTTTAGAAATGATATTAACAGACATATATCAAGAGTGATAAATACAAAGATTGTTTCTGTAAACTCTCCTTGGCTAAGTTCTTTTAAAAAAGGTGAAATTCATAGTATTCCTGTCTCTCATGGAGAGGGAAAGGTTATAGTAAAGGAAAGTGTAGCTAAAGAGCTTTTTAAAAATGGACAAATAGTAACTCAGTATTGCAATGAACAGGGAGAAGCAACAATGGATGGAAATTATAATTTAAATGGATCTAGCTATGCTATTGAAGGAATGGTTTCAAAGTGCGGGCAAATATTTGGGAAAATGGCTCATTCAGAAAGATATGAAAATGGACTTTTAAAAAATATATATGGTAATAAAGAGCAAGATATATTCTTAAATGGTGTTAATTATTTTAAAAAATAAAAAAGGGGTAAAATAATGTTATTAGAAGAAAATATGATTTATGAAGGAAAAGCTAAAAAGGTATATAGAACTGAAAATGAAAATGAAGTTATAATTTATTATAAAGATGATGCAACAGCTTTTAACAATATTAAAAAAGGTACTATAAAAAATAAAGGAATAATGAATAAAGAGATTACAACAATAATATATGATAACTTAAAAAAATCAGGAATAGAAACACATTTTATAAAAAATTTAACAGAAAGAGCTCAACTTTGTAAAAAAGTTCAAATAGTACCACTTGAAGTTATAGTGAGAAATATATTAGCAGGTTCAACAGCAAAATTATTAGGAATAGAAGAGGGGTTAAAATTAGAAACACCTATTTTTGAAATTTGCTATAAGAAAGATGAGTTAAAAGATCCATTAATAAATGATTATCACGCAATAGCTTTGGGATTAGCTACAAAAGAGGAGTTAGATAAGATATATAAAGAGACAGAAAAGATAAATATAATATTAAAAGATATGTTTTTAAAGGTAAATATAAACTTAGTAGATTTTAAAATAGAATTTGGGAAAGATGCAGATGGAAATATAATATTAGCTGATGAAATATCTCCTGATTGCTGTAGATTATGGGATAAAGAAACAGGGAATAAATTAGATAAAGATAGGTTTAGAAGAGATTTAGGAAGTGTTGAAGATGCTTATGAAGAAGTATTGAAAAGGTTAAGTGGTGTTTAAAAAATGATGAGGGAGCTAGAGTACTTTTTAAGTGGAAAAATAAAAGAAGAGTGTGGGGTATTTGGAGTTTTCAATGTAAAAGAAGCATCAACTTTAGTATATTATGGACTTCATTCGTTACAGCATAGAGGCCAAGAGGGCACAGGTATAGCAGTTTCTACAGGAGAAAAAATAAGTAGAGAAAAAGGTGAAGGTTTAGTAAGTGAAGTTTTTAATAGTGAAAAGCTTGATAAATTACAAGGGAAAATGGGTATTGGTCATGTGAGATACTCAACAAGTGGAGGAGGGGGAATAGAAAATGTTCAACCTATTCTTATTAGATCTCATTTAGGAGATTTTGTAATAGCTCACAATGGGAATATTGTAAATGCAAAAGAATTAAAGATGCAACTTGAAGCTAAGGGTAGTATTTTTCATACAACTTCTGACAGTGAGATAATAGGACATCTGATTTTAAGAGAAGTTGGAGAGTTTGAAGAGAAACTTATGAAAGCTTTAAATCATTTAGAAGGGGCATTTTCCTTTTTAATAATGAATAAAGATACAATGTATGTTATTAGAGATAAAAATGGATTTAGACCCTTATCTATGGGTAAGTTAGAGGAAGGATTTGTGTTTAGTTCTGAAAGTTCAGCATTTGAAATAGTTGGAGCGGAATATATAAGAGGATTAAATCCAGGAGAGGTTTTAATAGTTTCAAAAGATAGAATAGAATCTAAACAATATACAGAATCTACTCAAAATAAAATGTGTGCTATGGAGTATATATATTTTTCAAGACCAGATAGTAGCATAAATAATTTAAATGTTCATAATAGCAGAAGAGAGTGTGGAACTATTTTAGCAAAAGAAAGTCCAGTGGAAGCAGATATAGTTATAGGTGTACCAGATTCTTCTCTATCAGCAGCAATGGGATATTCAAATTTTTCAGGAATTCCATATGAAATAGGATTAATAAAAAATAGATATGTAGGAAGAACATTTATAAAACCAAACCAAAAGCAAAGAGAAAGAGGAGTAAAGATGAAGCTTTCAGCGATGGAGGCTGTTGTAAAAAATAAAAAAATAATTTTAGTTGATGATTCTATTGTAAGGGGAACAACATCTAAACATATAATAAAATTATTAAAAGATGCTGGAGCAAAAGAGGTTCATATGAGAATTGCCTCTTCTCCAATCACTAATCCATGTTTTTATGGAGTAGATACATCAACATATAGTGAATTAATAAGTAATACTTTAAATTTAAAAGAACTTACAGAGTATATAGGTGCAGATACACTGAATTTTTTATCTTTAGAGGGAATGTATGAAGGGTTAGGAAAGAATATATGTACTGCTTGTTTTACAGGGAAATATCCAACAAGTATGTTTAGTTTATTGGAAAACTTAAAATAAAAGGGAGATAATAATGAGTAATAAATATATGGATGCAGGAGTTAGTTTAGAGGCTGGATATGAATCTGTTAGAAGAATAAAAAGTCATGTGGATAGAACACAAATAAAGGGATCTATAAATAGCTTAGGTGCTTTTGGAGGAATGTTTGATCTTTCTCAACTTGGATTAAAAGAGCCAGTTTTAGTAAGTGGAACAGATGGAGTGGGAACAAAGTTAATGCTTGCATTTCAAATGGATAAACACGATACAATTGGAGAGGATGTTGTTGCTATGTGTGTCAATGATGTTTTAGTACAAGGAGCCCTTCCACTATATTTTTTAGATTATATAGCTGTTGGGAAAAACTTTCCTGAACAAATAGAGAACATTGTAAAAGGTGTGGCAGAAGGGTGTATAAAGGCAGGATGTGCACTTATAGGTGGAGAAACAGCAGAGATGCCAGGAATGTATAGTGAAGGACATTATGACATTGCTGGATTTACTGTGGGAGCAGTTGAGAAATCAAAACTTATAACAGGAAAAAAGATAAAGGCAGGAGATGTTATAGTTGGAGTAAAATCAAGTGGAGTACACTCTAATGGATTTTCTTTAGTTAGAAAGATAATTAAAGATTCGAATTTAAATTTACAAGAGTATTATGAAGAGATTGATGGGAAATTAGGAGATATACTTTTAAATCCTACTAGAATATATGTTGATTTAGTTAAAAAAGTATTAGAAAAGGTAGAGATAAATGGAATGTGTCATATTACAGGTGGTGGATTTTATGAGAATATTCCAAGAGTTTTACCAAGTGGACTAGGTGTAGAAGTATATGAAAAAGAGATTGAAAAAGTGAAAATATTTGATTTTTTAGCTGAAAAAGGAAATGTATTAAAAGAAGAGATGTTTAATGTATTTAATATGGGTATTGGATATATATTTATTATAGATGAAGATGAGATGAAAAAAATGGAAGAACTTTTTAACGAGATAGATGAAAAATTAATGGTAATAGGAAAAGTTGTTGAAAATGAAGGAGTCCATATAAAATGGTAAATATAGGAATATTTGCATCTGGAAGTGGAAGTAATTTTGAAAATTTAGTTCTAGCTTTAGAGGATGGTAGAGGAGAGGGATATTCTGTAAAATTTTTATTTTCAGATAAAAAGAATTCATATGCGTTAGAAAGAGCAAAAAAGTTAGGAATAGAAAGAGTATGCATTGAACTAAAAGATTGTTTAAATAAAGAAGAGTATGAAAAGAAGATATTGGAAAAGTTAGAAAAAGAAAATGTACAGTTAATAGTTTTAGCAGGATATATGAAGATAATTTCTTCAGCGTTATTACAAAAGTATGAAAATAGAATTATAAATATCCATCCATCATATTTACCAAATTATCAAGGAAAAGATGCAATAAAAAGGGCTTTTTTAGAAAAAAATAAAGAAACGGGAATTACTATTCATTATGTTGATGAAGGAGTTGATACAGGCTCAATAATTTATCAAGAAAAGATACAAATAGAAAATATAAAAACATTGAAAGAGGTAGAGGAAAAAATACATCAATTGGAGCATGAGATATATCCAAAAGTTTTAACTAGACTGTGTCAGGGGGAAATTAAATGAAAAGAGCATTAATAAGTGTATCAGATAAAGAGGGAATTGTTGAATTTTCAAGAAAGTTAAAAAAATTAGAATATACTATTATATCAACAGGTGGAACTAAAGATGTTTTAGAGAAAAATAATATAGAAGTTATAGGAATAGAGGAGTATACAGGATTTCCTGAGATAATGGATGGAAGAGTAAAAACTCTACATCCTAAAGTTCATGGTGGTCTTTTATGTGTTAGAGAAAATAGAGCTCATATAGAAGAAGTTTTAAAAAATAATATAGAACTAATAGATATGGTAGTTGTAAATTTATATCCTTTTAATGAAGTGTTAAAAAAAGGTGGAACACATAATGAGTTAATTGAGAATATAGATATTGGTGGACCAAGTATGTTAAGATCAGCAGGAAAAAATTATAAATATGTTGATGTCATAGTTGATCCAAAGGACTATGAAAAAATAATAGATGAAATAGAAAAAAATGGAGAAACAAAATTAGAAACTAGAGAAAATTTAGCAAGAAAAGTATTTACTTATACAGCAAGTTATGACAGTATTATAGCGGGATATTTAAATAGAAAGTGTAATTGTGAGTTTCCAGAAAAATTAACACTTACTTATGACAAAGAGATAGATTTAAGATATGGAGAAAATCATCATCAAAAATCATCAGGATATAAAAGTTTAAATGTGTATTCACCTATTTTATGTGGTATACAATTAAATGGAAAAGAGCTATCATATAACAACATTCAAGATTCAAATTCCGCAATAGAGATATTAATGGAGTTTAATGAACCAACAGTTGTTGCAGTAAAACATACTAATCCATGTGGAGTAGGAAGTGGAGAAAATATATATATTGCTTGGAAAAAAGCTTATGAAAGTGATCCTATATCTATATTTGGAGGAATAGTTGCTTTTAACAAAGAGTTAACAGAAGAGATAGCTGTAGAACTTTCTAACTTATTTTTAGAGGTAATAATAGCTCCTAGTTTTTCAGAAGAAGCTTTAGAAATATTAAAAATAAAGAAGAATATAAGACTTTTAAAAATTGAATTAGTAAAAAGTGGAGAAAATGAAAAAAAAATAGTGTCTATTCAAGGTGGAATTTTATTACAAGAGATAGATAAAGAAAAAGTAGAAGAGTATAGATGTGTTACAGAAAAAATGATTGATGAAAATATAAAAGAGGATATGGAATTTGCTTGGAAAATAGTAAAACATATAAAATCAAATGCAATAGTTATAGTAAAAGATAAGATGGTTATTGGAGTTGGAGCAGGGCAGATGAATAGAGTTGGAGCTGCTAAAATAGCTTTAGAACAAGGTGGAAAAAAATGTGCTGGGAGTGTAATGGCATCAGATGCATTTTTTCCTATGGATGATACTGTTGAATTAGCAAGTTCATATGGAATCAAAACAATTGTTCAACCTGGGGGATCAATAAAAGATAAATTGTCTATTGATAAATGTAATGAAAAAAAAATATCTATGGTATTTACTAATATTAGACATTTTAAACATTAAAAGGAGGTACTATGAAAGTTTTAATTGTGGGAAAAGGTGGAAGAGAACATGCCTTAAGCAAAATAGTAAAAAAAAGTTCCTTAGTAACTGAGGTATTTATAGCTCCTGGAAATATAGGAATGAAAGATATTGGAACTTTAGTAAATGTACATGAAGAAGATATTTTAAATTTAGTGAATTTTGCGGAAGAAAATAAAATAGATTTAACAATAGTAGGACCAGAAAGTTCTCTATCGTTAGGAATAGTAAATGAATTTGAAAAAAGAGGATTAAAAATCTTTGGACCAACAAAAGAATCAGCTATGATAGAGACAAGCAAAGAGTATGCAAAATATATAATGGGAAAATATAATATTCCAACAGGTAAATATAGATCTTTTACTGAAAAAGAAGAAGCAATAAAATATTTAGAAAACCAGTTGTTACCAATAGTAATAAAAGAGGATGGATTAAAAGCTGGGAAGGGTGTAACTGTTGCTTTTTCAGTGGAAGAAGCAAAAGAGGCTGTAAAGAAAGCTTTTGAAATACATGAAAATAAAATAATAATAGAGGAATATCTAGATGGTTTTGAATTTTCAATAATAGCTATTGCAAATGAAAATAAAATTATTCCTTTGGAAATAGCACAGGATCATAAAAGAATATATGATGGAGATTTAGGACCAAATACTGGAGGAATGGGTGTTTACTCTCCTGTTGAAAAAATTACAAAAGAAGTGATAGATGAAACAGTAAATAAAATAATGAAACCAATGTTAGATGGATTAATAAAAGAGGGAACACCATTTAAAGGTTTTTTATTTGGTGGAATAATGTTGACAAAAGAGGGAGTAAAAACGATAGAATTTAATGCTAGATTTGGAGATCCAGAAGCTCAAGGGATTCTTCCAAGATTAAAGAGTGATTTTGTAAAAGTTATTTTAGATATTTTAGATAAAAAAGAAACTAAATTAATTTGGGACAAAAGAAAAAGTTTAGCGGTGGTAATGGCATCAAGTGGATATCCTGATAAATATTCTATTGGAGAAGTGGTGAATATTGATGGGAATATTGATGGAGAGCTATATTTTATGGGAGTTAAAGAGGAAAATAAAAATATAGTTACAAATGGAGGGAGAGTTTTATCTCTAGTATGTTTTGGGGACACTTTGGAAAAGGCAAGAGAAAAAACTTATGAAGAGATAAAAAAAATTAACTTTAAAAAAATGTTTTTTAGAAATGACATAGGCTTAAAAATGTGTTATAATAGTAAAAATAAATAAAAAAAGACCTGCACGTACTAAAAAACAGTGCAGGTCTTTATTTAAAATAACAAATTTATGGAGGAAGTAATATGATGAACGGAAAAATTATTAAGGAAGCGATTACTTTTGATGACGTATTATTAGTACCTGCAAAATCAGAAGTTTTACCACACGAGGTAAGTTTAAAGACAAGACTTACAAAAGATATAGAACTAAACGTTCCAGTATTAAGTGCTGCCATGGACACAGTAACAGAAGGAGATATGGCTATTGCTCTTGCTAGACAAGGTGGAATAGGATTTATTCATAAAAATATGTCAATTGAGGATCAAGCTGCAGAAGTAGATAGAGTTAAAAGAAATGAAAGTGGAATGATAAAAAATCCAGTAACTTTAACAAAGGAATCTACAGTTTTACATGCAGAGGAGATTATGAGAAGATATAAAATATCAGGTCTTCCTGTAATAGAAAATGATGGTTCTTTAATTGGAATTATAACAAATAGAGATTTAAAATATAGAAAAGATATGGATCAATTAGTACGTGATATAATGACAAAAGAGCATTTAGTTACAGCACCAATTGGAACGACATTAGATGAGGCAAAAGATATTTTATTAGAAAATAGAATAGAGAAACTACCAATAGTAAGTGAGGATGGAAAATTAAAAGGATTAATAACAATAAAAGATATTGATAATTTAGTTGAGTATCCTAATGCTTGTAAAGATAATCAAGGAAGACTTAGAGTTGGAGGAGCAGTTGGAATTGGTGCTGACACTTTAGATAGAGTAAAAGCGTTAGTAGAAGCAGGAGCAGATATAATAACTGTTGACTCAGCACATGGTCATTCTATGGGAGTAATAAGAAAAATCAAAGAGATTAGAGAAGCTTATCCAGAACTTAATATAATAGGTGGAAATATTGTAACAGCTGAAGCAGCTCTTGATTTAATTGATGCAGGAGTAAATGCAGTAAAAGTTGGAGTGGGACCAGGATCAATTTGTACAACAAGAGTTGTAGCTGGAGTAGGAGTTCCTCAACTATCAGCAGTAAATGATATATATGAAGTGTGTAAAACAAGAGGTATTGGAGTTATAGCTGACGGAGGAATAAAACTATCAGGAGATATGGTTAAAGCTTTAGCGGCAGGAGCAGATTGTGTTATGCTTGGAGGATTGCTTGCTGGAACAACAGAAGCTCCAGGTGAAGAGATAATATATGAAGGAAGAAGATATAAAATATATGTTGGAATGGGATCTATGGCTGCAATGAAAAGAGGGTCAAAAGATAGATATTTCCAAAATGATGCTAAAAAATTAGTTCCAGAAGGAATTGAGGGAAGAGTGTCATATAAGGGAAGTTTGAAAGATGTTGTGTTCCAACTATGTGGAGGAGTAAGAGCAGGAATGGGTTATTGTGGAACTCCAACAATTGGAGATTTAAAAGTAAATGGTAAGTTTGTAAAAATAACAGGAGCAGGACTAAAAGAAAGTCATCCTCATGATATAATAATAACAAAAGAAGCACCAAATTACTCAAAATAATAGAGGGTTAAAAAGTTGACATTGTAGTAAAATTTGCATATACTATGTTATATAAAATATAGTATATGGGCAAACTAAAAGAAATTTTAGGACGCAAAGCTACAGGGTCTTTAAAATGACAGCCAGTTGCAATAATTTTAAAGTTATTGCAACTTTTTTTTTGATAAAAAATGAGGAGGGAGCATGAAGAGAATAGGATTGTTTTTGTTTATAATTTTAAATATACTGACATTTTCTCAGAAAAAAATGGAAATATCAGTTCCTATGAATTATACAGATATGTATTTGTATAAGAATTTAGAGGAGGGGGAATATAAAGGTATATATGCTGATTTATTTGATAAATTCGATAAGAAGAACTTAGATGAATATAAGATAGATTATGTATTGAATAATAAAGAGAAAAGCGATTTAGTATTAAGAACTATAAAAACAAAAGAGGGGATAAAACGATATAGTTATATAAAGACGCCTTTTGTATATAGAGTTGCAATTGTTGTAGATAAAAGCTCTAAAATAAAAAATATTGGTGAAGTAAAAGAGTTGAAAGTTGCGTATTTACCAAATGAACACGGATTAAAAGAAATAGAGGAAAGATATAAATGGTTAAAACTAGATAAAATAGAAGTAAGAACAGCAGATGAAGGACTGAATTATTTAAAAAGTGGAGAGATAGATGCACTTATTGTAAAGGATTGGAATGAAAAAAATTCAGGAGAAAGCGATTACAAAGTTTTAGAAAATATAAAATATAATGAACAAATTGGTGTTAAGAAATCTGAAGCTGAGTTATATGAGAAAATAAATTTATTTATGAATGAGTTACCTCCTGAAACTTTAAAAGAGATAATTAACAAAAATAGAATTTCATTTTATAAATATTTATTAAAAGATACCCCTAGTTATGAGAATGTAAAAAAAAGATATAAAGAACTTAGAGTGAAATTAGGAGAGGATAAATATCAGCTTCCTTTTTATTATAAGAAAAATGGAAAATACCAAGGATTAACTATAAATATAGTAAATGAAATTCAAAAGATTATAGATATTCCTATTAAATTTGTTGAAAATGGTGACTTTGATATAAA
Source organism: uncultured Cetobacterium sp. (assembly GCF_947039425.1). Taxonomy (GTDB): domain Bacteria; phylum Fusobacteriota; class Fusobacteriia; order Fusobacteriales; family Fusobacteriaceae; genus Cetobacterium_A. The sequence continues at coordinate 18,129 of NZ_CAMQYW010000013.1, forward strand.
TGGTATTGCAATAGAAAATAAAAATGGTGAGAAAAAATATTCATATACTAAACCATATTATGAGATGAAATTATCTGTTGCCAATAGAAAGTCAGGAGGGTTTATATATAATATATCGGATCTAGATAATTCTAAGGTTATAGTTTTAAAAAATGATTATAGTGAAGCATACTTGAAAAAAGTTGTAAAAAATAGTGAGCTTATAGAAGTGAATACTTATGAAGAAGGACTTAATGATTTAATTAATAAAAAAGGTGATTATTTAGTTGGATATTTAGGCGGGTTAACAGGAGCGATAACAAATAGTTTTATAGATGATAAAGTAAAAGTTGCAGGAATATTAAATGAAACATTTGGAGTGAGTTTAGCAACTAAAAAATCAGATGAATCTCTAACTAATGTAATTGATACAATAACTGATAGTTTTACAATTGATAAAACTATTGTAGATAATGATTTATTAAAAAATTCAATAGTGACACAAAATTATAAATTAATAATTAAAATAGCAGTTCCTACAATAATATTTATATTAATATTAATATTAGCAATAATTAAATCTGAAAAAAATAGAAAAAAAGCAGAAGATTTAAGTTATTCGCTAGTAGAGGTTTTAGAGATGGCAAATCAATTAAATGATGAAGATACAGGAGATCATGTTCATAGAATTAGTTTATATTCAACACTTCTTGCGGAAAAATTAAAATTGCCAAAGAAAATGGTAGAGGCAATAGCAAGGTTTGCATCTTTACATGATATTGGAAAAGTAGCTATTCCTTCAGAAATATTAAAGAAACCGTCTAAATTAACAGTTGATGAATTTGAAAAAGTTAAAGGACACGTTGAAATTGGATATAAATTAATAAAAAAATTAAAGTTAGGGACTATAGCTGAAAATATTGTGAAATATCATCATGAAAAATGGAATGGGACAGGGTATCCAGAAAAAATAAAAGGCGAAGAGATACCTTTAGAATCAAGAATAGTTTCAATAGTTGATGTATATGATGCTTTAAGACAGGATAAGTTTCATAGAAAAGGTATTAGTCATAAAGAGACGATAAAAATAATAAAAAGTGATAGAGGAATATCTTTTGATCCAAAAATTGTAGATGTGTTTATTGAAAATGAAAAAGACTTTAATGAAATTTATGAGAAAAATAAACATGCACTACATTTAGCTACAGAATTTTATACAGCTATAAAAAAATAAGAGAGGTGGAAATGTTGAGAAATAAAATATATTTACTTATATTTTTAATTTGTACGGCATTCTCTTTTGGAAGTACACATAATAAATTAGATTCAATACCTTTGGGAGAGTATCAATATATTGAAAATACTAATGATGATAATTTAAGAATCGTTCAAGCTGTAAAAGTGACAAGTGTGGATCCTATAAAAGCTAAGGATCAATATTCAACAAGAGTCATAGAGAAAATGTATGATACTTTATTTGAATATAATAAAGAAGGGAAAATAGAGCCACATTTGGTAAAAGAGTGGAATTGGTTTGATGATAGAACTCTTTCATTAAAGTTGAAAGATAATGTGTATTTTCATAATGGAGAAGAGATGACAGCTCAAGATGTGAAAAAAAGTTTTGAGAGAATGATTTCGCAAGGTGTTTTTAAAGATTTATTTGATGATATTGAAAATATAAAAATAGTAAATAATAAAGAACTTAATTTTAAATTAAAAGGAAAAAATAATTTATTTATTCCTATGTTGACATATCAAATGAGTTCTATTATAAAAGAAAAAAATGGAAAAATAATTGGAACAGGTCCATATATTTTAGAAAAAATAAATAATAAAGAAGTAGTTTTAAGAAAGAATGATAATTATTTTTTGAAGAATAAAGGTGCTAAAAAAATAACTTTGATTTTTGAAGGGAGTGAAAGAAGAAGAATAATTTCTTTTTTCAATGAAAGTGTTGATGGGGTAGCGGATATAACAAATAAAAATATTATTCAAGCAAGAAAAGAGGGATTAATACCTGATGATGTATTAGAATTAGAGGGTAAAAATATAAATACAATAACTTTAATGTTCGGGAAAAAAAATAAAATTTTTGCAACGAGAGAAAGTAGAGAAGCAATTGAAGAAGCGATTGATAGAAAAGCATTAACAAAAGAAACTCTTGGAATATCAGAAGTGACAACTTTTTTCCCAAAAGAATTTTTTAATGCAAAATTATCAAAAATTAAAGAGAATTTTAATATAAGTAAAAGTAGAAATGAAATAAAAAGATTAGGTTTAAATAAGATTTCAATGGAATTAACAATTTTAAATGATAGTACATCATTGGAATTAGCAAAAAAAATAAAGAAACAATTATTAAATGTAGGGATAACTGTTAATATTGTTCCTTACCAACAAGAAGCATATTTAATGAAGATAGAAAGTAAAGAATATGAACTATCCTTATATGATATAGCTACAAATAGTAATT